>JAFYMU010000111.1 GCA_017548245.1 Kiritimatiellia bacterium
GGTGAGCGGTTGCTTCTTCACATGGTCATGCCCCTCTTGAATCGCCACAGGCGCCGCCTCTGCCGTTGCTTTGGGGCGACCACGCGAAACGAGCGGTTTGCCCTTCTTCGTCACGCGGATATGCAAGTCACCCAAGGTGCTAATCACGTGCAGATCGCGCTTACCGGGTTGGCGAAGGATGTCTTCCAAACCCTTTTGGGCCGCCTTATCGGTCAAATTACGCACCTGCGTGCGCCCATCGTCACACATCTCGGCCTGAAAGAAGCGTTCGCCCTTCAAGCGCACGGGGCGCAACGAAATCCGAAACGGCGCGCCATCACGCGTCAACGATTGTGTTAAACGGATAAACCCTTCACCAAAGACGCGTTCGCGAATCTCGTTACAAAGTTCTACAGAAAGTGTATTTTCATCTGCCATAGAGGTATCTCAAAAGGGAATTAGGAACGCTTCACGCGTTTGCCAGGTTGCATGCGCACGGCGACATCGTGTTTTAAGGAACCGTGACGTTCTTGGTGTGCGGGCGAAGAGTCGCGGTCGCGCACTTGACTGCGGTACAAGGTCCACCCAGGCGTAAGGAGGAAGGAGAGGCCACAAACCCACATCGCAGGCAAGAGCAAGTTATGGTTGCCCGTGAACTCACTCACCATCAAGATGGCGGCAAGCGGCGTTCGCACGGCGGCGGTCAAATAACCCGCCATGCCAATCATTGCACAGTTGGCAATGCAGATTTGGAGTTCGGGGAAGAGCCAATCAAAGAGTGCGCCAATTCCTGCGCCATACATTGCACCACTGAACAACGCGGGGCCCAACATGCCACCTGCGCCGCCTGAGCCAACGCTGAAGGCCGTTGCGATAGCCTTCAAAACGCCCAGCCCCAAGAGCAACAAGATGATATGTTCGCCGAAATAGGGCGATTCCAACACCGCTTGGTTACCTTGCAAGGTCTGCTGGATGTAACCATAACCCGAGGAGAGGATTTGGGGGAAGAAGAGACCGATTGCGCCCACCATCAAACCGCCGACCAACGGTTTGGCCCACGGTTTCCACGGCAAGCGACGGAAGACAATTTCCGTCTGTCGGAAGAACATAATGCTAAAACGCACCATTGCGGCAATGATAAAGGCGAGCAAGGTGTAGCAGAGAAATTTTATCGGCGAATCGAAGAACTCTTGTGGCGTGTGGAAGACCGGTTCCCAACCGAAGACGCAGGCAAAGGTCATGTAGGAAACCGTTGAGGCCACCATTGACGGAATGAGCACATCGCCTTCCAGGTCAAAGCCGCGATAAAAAATTTCTGCCGCGAAGAGTGCCCCTGCCATCGGCGAACGGAAGATTGCGCCAATGCCTGCCGCCATGCCTGCCGCGAGCAAAATGCGGCGTTCGTAAGGTGACAACCTGAGCAAGCGCGCCACGGTTGTACCGCAGACGGCACCGATTTGCGTAATCGGACCTTCTGCACCTGCCGAACCACCTGTACCAATTACCAACGAGGAGGCAATCACCTTCACGGGCGCAACCGCAATGGGCAGATCCGTTCCTGAATGGTGATAAGCACCAATCACGGTGTCCGTACCATGGCCACCCGCTGAGGGTGCAAAGCGACGCGCCACCAAACAGGCCAGCAACGCACCTAAGCCCGGCAAGAGAAAACGGATAAAGCCTGCGAAGATTTCGCCCAATGCAGGGATTTGCATCCCGAGGACTTCGCCCCCACCCCACATCCGATTGAGTAAGGTGTACTGGATATCCAAGGCATGGGCAATCGCCAATTCGCCGTCAGCCGATGGCGGATGGTGGTGGGCAAAACTCTCCATGGCGAAGACCTTCACCCATTCAATCATGGAGAAGAACCAGACGGCCATCAGCCCTACCACAATACCGACCAACGCACAGATAAAGACCGTGCGCCCTGTCTGCAAGGTTTCACCCTCTGCGGGCACCCAGAAGCGTAACCACTTCCACGATTTTTGCCCGCTGTGTTGCAGATCTGCGAGTCCTGGCAGGACTTCTTTAAGTTTGCTCATAATTAGTCTTTGAGAATTCTGCGGAAGAAACGTGCCAACGGAATCGCGCCCACCAGTTTGCGGTCGGCGTCCAACACGTAACAGACCGTGGCGTTATTTTCGGCCAAATCAGCGGCAATTTCACGCGCAGGGGTCTCTACCTGACAGGTGCAAATACGATCTTCCATCGCCTCACAAACGCGCGTGGTCGAGGTTTCACGCAGACGTTCGGCCAACGATTCCATGGTGTCATCCAAATGACCTTGCATCTTGGGGAAGAGTTTTCGCAACCCCGTGGGGATGAAGCTGCCCAACAACGCTCGCGTACCAATTGCGCCCACCAAGTGGCGTGCTTCGTCCACAATCGGCAATTCCTGAACACCGCGCATCATAAAGGCTTCAAAGGCTTCCGAGAGCGGAGCGCCCATATGCAACGTCTCCACCGAGGTTTCCATCAAATCGCCGGCACAAATGTAATCCGGCAACTTCAATTCCTTACGACGTAAGGCCAGCATCACCTCTTCGGGAGTCTGCAAGGCTGCCAAACGTTCAACCGCGCACGTATCGCGCAAGAGGTTCGCAATCGCACGGAGAATCTGCAAGTAACGGGCGGGTTCCTTCTCAGGCACCAGCAACAAGAAGACCAATTTTACAGGCGGCTGACCTTCAGGCGAAGGGATGCCCGCAGGATAAATGCCGAGTGCCAAATAAGGGCGATCCAAGCCTTCAATGCGTGCGTGCGGCAACATCACACCGTCACCCACGATGGTCGGCGCCATACGTTCGCGACGCAAGACCATGTCCACGATCGTCTCAAGGTTAGCTCCGGGCAGATGGCGATTGACTAAGCATCCGACGAGACGATGAATCAAATTGAAATTAGAGGGAACGATCTGTTCGATAACGATATCTGCTTCGTTAAAGAACGAACTCAAATAAAGCGTATTTGTGTTTTCTGCCATAAGGAATACTCCACTGCTAACGCGTAAAACGATACCATATTTTCTCTACTTCCACAAGATAAACACGCATTTTTCGCGTTTTTAAGCCTTTTTATTCCCCTCTCTATCGCCACATCAACACCCTTCCTGCGAAAAACGGCGTCCTCGCCTCCGAGAACGCCGTTTTGAATGCATTGCTTGAGCGGTGTGTTTACTTCGAGAAGAGGCCCTTCAAGCTCTTTACTGCCTCGCCTGCGCTTTCACCCAACGCCTTGGCCTTTTCGCCAACCGCCTTAGCGCCGTCACTAAGCGTTTCCGTGGTGGTGTCCAAACCCGAGCCCACAGTGTCCGTGGTCTTGCCCAAGCCCGTACCCAAGACATCTGCAGTCTTACCGAGGCCGTCGCCCAAAATATTGACTGCCGCGCCCAACGTATCACCTGCGCCACCGACAACCTTGCCGACAGGGGCCAAGCATTCCTTCAACTTTTCCTTTAACGAACGGCTGTTGGTGTCTTCAAGCGTCATCGGCGGCAACGGCACCGGGATGCTCACAAACTTGCGAATCGTCACGCTGTTGTCTTCCAAATGTACATACGCCAAGCGCACATCCGGAATCTGCGTCGGCGTCGTGGGCTCTGCCTCTTCCGTCGCAACGGGGGCTTCCTTGGAGGGCGCATTAGACGGCAACTTCAGTTCTTGCTGGAAGGCGTCAATATTCGTCGTGTCGAAATCAAAGGCGTAGAGGGCACGCACACCCGACACTTCAAGGCGATCCACCACGTATTCACGCGTGAAGAGCGAACGCATCGCGAAGTCGATTTCCAACTTACCCAACTTTGCCAACGGTGTATCCACGTAGACCTTTGCATTCTGCCTGCGGAAGAATTCGGGGTTTTCCACGCGCACGCCTTCAATACGGATATAACCCGCCATCGGCAAGATCACGCAACGTTCCAACGAGACGCCTGCGCCAAAGTGCTTAGCGACCTTCGGTGCGGCGAACTTCACAATCGGTCCCAAACCGCCACCCAAGATGAAGATCAGCACGACTGCAATAATCGTCAAGAGCGTCAAGAGCGTTTTCCATACGATACGTAAACATTTTTTCATTCGTTTTTATTCCTTTTCCAAAAGTTGGCATTTTGCCATTAAAGTGTTGTGACCAAAAGTCGCGTTTCCTCTGCGAGCGGATGCAACGTAATGTACATCTGAGGCGGAATCAGCACCAAATCGCCGGGCAACAGGGTCAAGGGATGCGGCCCACTATGCCCCAATGTGGTCTTACCCGAGGCACAGAAGAGCACCATAAAACTGTGACACGTGGTATGCAAGGTGCGCACGCGATGCAAATCAAGGGTCGCGAAGGTGAAGTGCGGCGTTACAACCCGTGGCGTCAAATCGCGTCCCTTCATCAAACGTTCGGGATAGATGCCGGGTGTGGCCTGCCAATTCAACGAACGGAGCGCTTGCTCCAAGTGTAATTCGCGACCGTGCCCCCAGTCATCAATACGAAAGGCCGCTGCACTGCTCTGTTGCACTTCAAAGATCAGGTTGCCGCTTCCAATCGCATGCACCAAGCCTGCGGGAATATCAAAAACATCGCCTTCATGCGTGGCATGACGGTAGACGCGATTGGCCAAGCCTTCCAATTGTTCCGGCCCAGGGGCTACACCCGCCCAAATTTCAGCCTCACCAAAGGTCTTGAGAATATACCACAACTCATGCTTCGGCAAGACGCCCAAACGCTCCGCCGTTGCACCATCGGGATGCACTTGCAACGAACAGCGTTGGTGCGCGTCCACAACCTTGAACAACAAGGGGAAAACCTCTGCGTCAGGCGCCTTTGTGCCGACCAAGTCACGCCCAAAGGCTTGTACCAATTCGCACAACGTCGTGCCTTCAAAGGCCCCATGCGCCACAACCGAAGCATCCGAGGCGAGACCACACAGTTCCCACGACTCCGCACAAGGCGTCGGCGTATGCGGCCGATTGAACTGTTCTGCAATGGCATTTCCACCCCAGAAGGTGTCTTTGTAACAGGGGTGAAAGGTTAACGGATAAAGCGGATGCATCTTCATGACGCGAATCCATTTTCAGGGCTTAAGAACAACACCGCGCACCACCCGGTGCAGCACGTTCAAATCGAGCAACATCTTCCTCGGCATAACGCACAATGGCATCAAAGTCAGTCTCGGCACGCGTTAAACCTTGTTCAATCACCGCCGCAATCTTATCTGCCGTGATGCGTTCGCTCAAGAAGGCCTTCACCGCCACCTCATTGGCCAAGGTCAAGATGGGATGGGTCCACGCCCCCATCGGCAAGGCTTCAAAGACCAACTTCAAACACGGGAAGCGTTCCAAATCGGGTTCGGAAAACTCCAAATTCTGCATCTGCGCCAAGGTCATCGGCGGCACTGGCGCGTGGAAGGCGCGGTCAGGCCACGTCAAGGCATATTGGATTGGAAGCGCCATATCGGGTTGGGCCAACTGTGCCAGCAATGCGCCATCCTTAAAGTGAACAAAGGAGTGCACAATGCTCTGCGGGTGCACCCACACGCGCAACTGCGAAGGATCTAATGCAAAGAGATGAAGGGCCTCAATCATCTCCAAGCCCTTATTCATCATCGTGGCCGAATCAATGGTCACCTTTGGGCCCATCTCCCAACGCGGATGGTTTAGGGCCTCCGCCACCGTAATGCGCGACCAGTCAATCGTCTCTCTACGGAAAAAGGGACCGCCACTGGCCGTCAAAATGACCTCGGCGACACGTTCCTCCGCCTTCGCTTCATGCCCGATGCGAACACACGCAGGCTCCGAAGCCGTGCTTTGCAAACACTGAAAGAGGGCCGAATGCTCCGAGTCCAATGGCAATAAGCGCACACCACGTTCTTGACGACGACGCATCACCTCTGTGCCCGCCATCACCAAGACCTCCTTCGTGGCCAAGGCGACATCTTTGCCTGCGTCAATCGCTGCCAAGGTTGGCGCATAACCCGCCATCCCCGCGATAGCCATCACCACCAAGTCGGCCTCTTCAAGCGAAGCCAACGCACATAGCGCCGCCTCACCCGAGGGAATACCGCACTTATTGGGCGCGGCCAACGCCAAGTGTTTTACTTGAAACTGTGCCGCAAGCGCCTGTAAACCCTCCGCATCACGGCCCGCTGCCAACCCCACCACTTCAAAACGATCTGGATGCGCCGCCACCACACGCAAGGTACTTGCGCCGATGGAACCCGTTGCACCTAAAATGACGAGGCGTTTACGTGCCATAAGGAGAGAAAAAGTGGTGAAGGATGATGGAGAAGCTTGCGTTAGGCCAACAATTTCTTGCCGACCTCAATCAAGAAGAGCATCGTTGCAGGAATAAAGATAATACTATCAAAGGTATCAAAGAAGCCACCCATGGCCGGGAAGAGAGCCGAAGAATCCTTGACGCCGCACTGACGCTTGAAGAGCGACTCCAAGAGGTCACCACAAATACCGACCGTGACCAAGACAATAATCGAGAAGAAGAACCACAACGTTGCGCCCAGCGAATTCGTCATCGTGCGAATGCCCGAAAGCACCGTTGCATCTGCGAAGAGATGCGCGCAAGCCACCACAATACCCGCCGTCACCAACGAGAAGGTGTAGCCACCCGCCGTGCCTTCCCAGCTCTTACCCGGCGACAAACGCGGACACATCTTGTGCTTGCCAATCGCCGAACCCACAAAGTAGCCACCCGTATCGCTCATCTTGGTCACCAATGCCAAGACAAAGGCCACAAAGATGCCAGGGCCATAATTCGTTGTAATCGAAAGACCATCCACCGCCGTCACGCTGAATTGGCTCACCAACGTGATAAAGAACGAGAGCATCACAGGAATGTAGAGAAACGACACCACCGTGAACGTTGCCGTTTCCATCGGCTTCTGCACCTTGCTATCCAATAAGACACGGAAGAAGAGCGCCGCCACCATCACCGCCAAAAGCGGCATCGGCGAAACCCACGCGCAATGCGTATTGGCGAACCACAATGCGGTTGCGCCCAAGAGTTCCCAAAACGGCAACACATAGCCGCCCTTCTTCAGCATGGCGCACAATTCATAGAGACACACCCCCGCAGAAACGGCCACAAGACCGGCCAAAGTCCAGAAAGGAAGCAAAAAGATGACTGCCAACCAGACTGCCGCAACGCTCAGTCCACAAATGACACGCTGTTTCGAAGCCATACCACATCTCCAATTTAGGGTTTATTACACTATATCAAAAAATCCCCCACCAATGCGACACGCTTTTCCTATTTTTTAACCCATCGTGATCGAACATCGCAAGTATTCCAAATGAAATCGCGCCCCCTCATTCCTCCAACAGACGTGCCCTTCTCACCAATAAACGCCCCACCGCGACCAACGCGAAGCCAAACCACCTCCAAATCACACACCCATTAAACGCAAATCAGACTGACATTCATTCAAACAATGGACCATTGTTAAAACAAGAATGGACCATTGTTGAAATAAGAATGGACCATTGTTGAATTGAGAATGGGCCATTTCTGGGGAGAGAAGCGCTTACATCGTACGCCAATCCAAGTTCAATTCTCACCCAATTTGAGTGAAAGTCATTCCACGTTTGACTGAAACTTGAGGTCAGTTTGACTGAAAGTCACTTTAAGTTTGACTGAAACTTAAATCAAGTTTGACTGAAAGTCATTCCAAGTTTGACTGAAACTGAAGTTGAGTTTCAGTCAAACTAGCGGACAACTTGGCTTGAATGCCTCGCCCACTCCACTAGGATTAATCTTCAACCTCAGCCTGACGCGCTGAGTTTCTCAGTGACAATCTCCCGCAATCAGGCTCTAATCGACGAGCGCTTCAAGAACTGTTGGCAATGCGTATAGATCCGATTAGAGTTCGATTGGTCTAGCGCTGGGAAGGCCTGATGGAGGCGTTGGATGTAGAAGGCGTCCATTTGACAGTCCGCGGCAAGAATTTCGGTTAGCGCATCAAGCGTATCCTCTAGCGTGGTTGTGACTTTACCGAAGCCATCGCGTTCGTAATCAAAGAAATCTCCCTTTACACAGCTGTGTTCACCTGAAAAGAAGCGTTTTTGATCAAATTGGGCATAAAGTATGGGCTTTTGCAGATAGGCAAAATCAAAGACTGCAGAAGAATAATCCGTAATCACGCAATTGCTTTGTGCATAGACTTCGCGATAGGAGGTGTCCGCAGGTAAAAAGGTCACATTCGGAGCCGTAAACTCTGCTTTTGCCGACTGCAGGACAGGGTGCATCAAGTGTGACACTTAATCAATCATCGTTAAATTATCACAATCTTTCAACCATGTTGTGTAGAAGGTTTTATTCTTCCCATACGAATTGTCAAAGAAGATAACCTCTTTTCGATTCAGCAAGATGCTCAAGATACAAGCATGGAGACGCGTTGTATAAATCTTATTAAATATTGATATTTGACGCACTCCTTCACGAATTAAATAGTTGCGATGCACGAGTTTCATGTACACATCATAAAGCCACATGCCTGTATATTTTTTCGCTCTGCGGTACACTTTACGCCGAAAATATTCCACGCGATTGTCGGCTCCCATGGTTGGCCAATCCGCTACTATCACATCCGAACGTTGTTGAAGCGACTCAAGCATCTCAGAAGTTTTCAATTCCTTATCACTACGCTTTAACACCAAAGCCGAGTCCGAAGGCTTCTGAATCATCCAATGCCATTTCCTCGTATCAATGAAAAATGCCATATCCGGCACAAGCAGAATCTTGTTCCGAAAATACTTTCGTAAGAATTCATACGAAACCGCGTCTCGCGCACAAATCGTAACGTCATAACGCGCAAAACATTCAATACTCGTCTGCAAATACTCAGGACTCTCAAAGTAAACGGTTTGTGGAAAGATAAGAAATTTATTCTTGGGATAATGCTGCATTACCTGCAAACGAAATTCATGGTGGCGAACCCATATATCACCAAAATTCCCTCCACCATGAAAAAGAATTAAATCGGCTTCATCTATTTTGGGGAAAGAAAATGTTTCCAAGGAATGCATTCCACGGCACTTATGAGGGAGTGCTTTGAGAAATGCCATCTCGCCTTGCCAAATCAACGTATCTCCAATATTCTCATGATATGGCAAATCCATCAACCAATAATTACTCGTAATTAATGGCGACAGCGTCTCATAAATCTTTGACTTTAATGCTTCTACTTTTTCTGCGAACGTCATACTTACCTATCCTTCAAAACTACAATAAAACAATTTTCATTATGACGAAACACGCTTCCGTTTAATCTGCTTACGTAGTCGACCTCTCCGAAATACCA
>JAFYMU010000112.1 GCA_017548245.1 Kiritimatiellia bacterium
GGTGAGCGGATTTGCAAGATTTGCGTCCTTGCGGTAAAACACACTGGCAGTGTTGCGGCGAAGCCGCTGACCTATCTTTTCATCGATCTCTATTTTATCTATCTGGGGCTTTAGCCTGAATCTATCTTTTTTGCCAATCTCGCTTACGCAGCTTACCCACCTTTTTCACTTTTTTTGCCACAAATGACCCCAAATGAAAATTTTTCTTTCTCCCTGTGTTTTCACCCTTTTACCCTCCTTTTAGCCCCGTTTTCTAAAACTTGCCAATTTCAGATAAAACCTTTATCATCAATAACTTATCTCAAAAACAGCCCTTCGCCAAGCCGTCTACAGCGGCTTCCTTGTCAAAAATAACCTGCTTGCAAAGCTCCATAAAGCACCCTTTTTTGGCAAAGTAAGTTACTTTGCTTCACAACTCAAGTTACATTGCTCGTCAAAGTAACTTACTTTCAATCGCAAAACAAGCTGACTTTTGACCCCAAAATCGGCTCTTTTTGCCCTCGCTTTCGCCTCACCCAATTTGCAAAATGTTCCGCTTTTTGATATCATCTCAATAAGTGAGCGGCAGAGATTGAGTTAGAGAAAAATTAACTTTATTAAAGGTTTTTTGACTTCTTGCTTGCGATAATGTTGCAAATATGCGATACTTTTAGACGTTGAGTTCTGATGGACTCAAATTGAATTGAGAGGAAATACACAATGAAGAAAATGATCTATGGCGCCGCTGCTGCGCTCGTGTTGGCTACCACTGGTTGCACCGGTTCGTTCCAGTTGATGCAGGCTGTGCATCGTTGGCACCGCAACTTCGAAAATCGTTGGACCGATGAAGGCTGCTATCTCTTTGCCTGCATCTTCCAGATTTACTCCGCTTCCTACGTCGTGGATACCATCTTCTTCAACTCGGTGGAATTCTGGATGGGCGACAATCCGCTCCAGATCTCGACCGCTGATGCAACCATCACCCGCATCAACGCAACCACCGCGCTCGTGAAGAGCCACGCTTCGGGCGAAACCTATACGCTCACCCGCGCCATTGATGGCACCTTTGCCATGACGGATGCTGCTGGTAACACCGTGACGGCTGAAGTGAAGGGTTCCTTGCTCTCCATGACGCTCCCTGACGGCACCACGCGCACCACGTTGCTCTAATGCTAAAAAAGCGCCTGTCTCACGATGGGCGCTTTTCATTGATTGGGGTAACCCCCATGTACAACAAAAGACGAGCCACGGCTTCCCGTGGCTCGTCTTGTTTTTGGGGGAGGATGAAAAGGGATAATCACACAATTCTATATAAAAGTGTGACCGCAATCACATTTTTATACATAATAATGTGATTACAATCACACTTTTATGTGAAATTATACTGGACTAATCGTTTTTTATAGGAAAAGAGGTGTTTCTAAGGTGAATTTGTGTGGTCGGCGTGAGGGGCATTTCACTTTTTTTGGTGGGGCGGCGCTTTTTCGTTGCCTTTTGAAGGGCGTAAATTGTATAATGCACGCCGTTTTTTGCCGAGGCTTCTTCTTTACTGGAGAGGCAAAATGTGCGATACTATAGTTAACTGCCCTGTAGCTCAGTGGATAGAGCAGCGGTTTCCTAAACCGCGTTTGCGCAGGTTCGATTCCTGTCAGGGCAACCATTTTGATGTAGTTTCGTTTCGTAAGATCGCACATGAAAGGCATTTCCCTATGAAAAAAGGTCTCTTTTTGCTCGTCCTGCTGGCCGTGATTGGTGGTGGGGTGTGGTGGTTTATGAATCGTTCGAAGCCGGCGCAGGTCTCGGTGGCGTATAAGACGGCGCCGATTACGCGGGGTCAGGCGGTGCAGACGATTCGCGCAACGGGTACGATTGAACCAGAGGATTTGATTGATATCGGTGCGCAGGTGACGGGGCAGATTATGGCTTTCGGCACGGATACGAATGGTAAAGAGGTCGATTACTGTTCGGAGGTGCGCAAGGGGCAGTTGTTGGCGCGCATTGATGATGTGACGTACAAGGCTGAGGTGACAATCTCAAAGGCGAATTTGACAACGGCAAAGGCGCAGTTGGCAGGGGCGCAGGCGGATGTGGCGCAGTTGAATGCGCGCTTGCGTCAGGCGGAACGCGAGTGGAAGCGTGCACAACAGTTGGGCGTGGGTGATGCCGTTTCGCAGAAGGATTATGATGCCTATTTGAGCGCTTACGAGGTGGCGTTGGCAAATTTGAAGGTGGGTGAGGCGAAGATTGAACAGTCGGAGGCGGCGATTGCGCAGGCGCAGGCACAGTTGGAGAAGGCCGAACGCAATTTGTCGTATTGCGATATCTTGTCGACGGTGGATGGCATCATCATTGACCGCCGCGTGAATATTGGTCAAACGGTGACGGCATCGATGAGCACGCCTTCGCTCTTCTTGGTGGCAAAGGATTTGAGCCGCATTGAGATTTGGGTACCGGTGAATGAGGCGGATATCGGGGAAATCAAGATTGGACAGCGGGTGCGCTTTACGGTGGATGCCTTCCCGGAACGCGAATTTGAGGGGGCTGTGGCGCGCATTCGTTTGAATGCGTCGATGAGTTCGAACGTGGTGACGTACACCGTGGAGGTCGCCACGGAGAATCCGGATTCGATTTTGTTGCCGTATTTGACGGCGAATGTGCGGTTTGTCTTGGCCGAGTCGCCGAAGGGTTCGTTGTTGGCGCCTGCGGCAGCCTTGCGTTGGCGTCCGGAAGGGTGGGTGCCGCCTGCTGGCAGCGAGGGCAAGCAGTTCGTCTTTGTGCAGAATGCCCAGGGGACGCCCGAACCTGTGGCAGTGGAGGTCGGGGTGCAAGATGATGTGGCTTCGGCGATTGTCACCGATCAATTGGATGAAGGGGATGTGCTGATTACGGGCATTTTGACGCAGTTTGAGGTCTTCCAAGCCACGGCCGCAGGTCAGAATCCCTTTATGCCGAAGCCGCCACGCTTTGGGCCGCGTCGTTAAGTTCACGAGCAGAGGAGGTCGTGATGACGACAGAGGCAACGGCGCGCACCTTGATTGAGTTGCGCAATTTGACGAAGACCTATCACCTCGGGGATGTGGATGTGCCCGTGTTGAGAGGGATTTCGATGAAGATTCACGAAGGCACGCTCTTGGCGTTGATGGGGCCTTCGGGGGGCGGCAAGTCAACGTTGATGAACATTTTGGGCTTCTTGGACACGCCTTCGGGGGGACAATATCTCCTGGATGGGCGCGATGTGACGACGTTGTCTTCCAATGCGCGTGCGGATTTGCGCAATGAACGTATCGGTTTTGTCTTCCAGAACTTTAATTTGTTGGCGCGCACCTCGGCGTTGAAGAACGTGATGATGCCGTTAGAGTATTCGCGCACGCGGCAGCGTCCGAAGGAGATGCGTGAGTGGGCCGAACACCTCTTGGAGCGTGTGGGGTTGAAGGAGCGCATGGATCATCAGCCTTCGCAGATGAGTGGTGGTCAGCAACAGCGTGTGGCGATTGCACGCGCCTTGGTGAATCGCCCCAAGATTCTCTTCGCGGACGAACCCACGGGCAACTTGGATTCCAAGACCTCTGAGGAGGTGTTGCAGATGTTTCAGGAGTTGAATGCCAAGGAAGGCCTCACGATTGTCTTGGTGACGCACTCGCCAGAGGTCGGAGCCTTCGCAAAGGAAGCCTATCACATTAAGGATGGCTTGATGGTAGATGGCACCTATTGAGGTGTTGTGGTGAGCCTTTGGATGGCAGAAAGACGGTAGAGCATGGATCTTTTACGGCAGATTTTGGCAGCATTTGTCTCGCTTCGACGCAATGTCTTGCGTTCGCTCCTCACGATGCTCGGCATTGTGATTGGGGTGGGCGTGGTGATTACGATGATGGAGATTGGTGCGGGGGCGGCGCAGTCCATCAAGAGTTCGATCTCCAATATGGGCACCAACGTGATGATGGTGTGGCCGTCGGCGGTGAAGACCTCGGGGGTGAGTTCGGGCGCAGGCGGTTCGGTGACGCTCACGGAAGAGGATTGCACGGCGATTGCGTTGGAGTGTCTCTCGGTGGAGGCGGCTTCGCCAACCCTGTCGCGGCGTGGCATTCAAGCGATTGCAGGCAACCGTAACTGGACGCCATCAACGATCTATTCGGGTAACGAGGACTACTTTACGGTGCAATCTTGGAAGACGCCTGAGAGTGGACGTTACTTCACCAAGCGTGAGGTGGACACGGCGGCATGCGTCTGTGTGATTGGAC
>JAFYMU010000113.1 GCA_017548245.1 Kiritimatiellia bacterium
CAATGGCACGGGCGCCATGGGCCAAATCCGCTTGAAGTGGGGCGACATCCGTTCGCAATACGACTGCTTGTTGGCATTGAACCGTCACGCCTCGGTGCCGGATGACCGTCAGGTCTTCTTTACCCGTTGCCGCGCCTGGGTCAACTGCAATGACTATAGCGCCGCCCTCTCGGGTTCGTGCCTCGAACATGTGACCGTCGCCCCGGATGGTTCGGCCGCCGAATGGCGTTTTGCCGCCCCGTGTGGTATGGGCCGCCGCGTGCCGATTACCTTGCGTGTCGCGCTCGAACCCGGCCGCAACCGCGTAGTCTTGCGTTTCCGTCGCGAAAAGGCCTCCAAGCCGTGGCGTGATCCCGATGTACCCGTCAAACTCATCTTGCGCCCCGATATCGAATGGCGTAACTTCCATTGCAAGACCAAAGCCTACTTTGGCGGTCTGGAAGAGGCCTGGCCAAAGGCGTTGGTGAACTTGCCCAATGGCTTTGGTTTCCGTCCCGAACCCAAGACTGAGCTGGCCATTACGATGCCGAAGGCCGAATGGCACCCCGAGGCCGAGTGGTCGTATAGCATTAGCCATCCGGAAGAAGCGGCACGTGGTCAGGATGCCTCGAGCGATTTGTGGAGCCCGGGTTGGTTTGAAGTTTCGCTCAAGCGCGGTGAAGAAGCGGTGTTGACGGCAGGTATTCCTACGGCACGCACGCCGCATGTGCCTGCGTTGGCCCGCGCCCTCCCCTCTGCTCCGATCTCCTTGCGTGAAGGCATGGCCCAGGCATTGCGCAACTACATCGTTCGCCGCGATGCGCATAAGACCGTGATTGCGGGTTATCCGTGGTTCTTGGACTGGGGACGCGATACCTTGATCTTCCTCCGTGGCGTGGCTGCGGCAGAGGATTGGGAGACGGTCTTCGATACGCTTACCGAATTTGGCCGCTTCGAAAAGGGTGGCACCATCCCAAATATGATCCGTGGTGAGGACGATGCGAACCGTGAAACGGTAGATGCGCCGTTGTGGTTCGCCGTCGTGGTTGATGATGCCATCGCGCGCTTTGGCGCCGAAAAGGTCTTGTCTCACCCCTGCGGTAAGGGCCGCACCTTGCGCGATGTCTTGGTCAGCATTGCGGAAAACTATGTGAAGGGAACCGAAAACGGCATTAAGGCCGACCCTGAAACGGGTTTGGTCTGGGCTCCCCACCACTACACTTGGATGGATACCAACTACCCTGCAGGCACGCCGCGTAATGGTTACTCGGTGGAAATTCAGGCCCTTTGGGTGCGTTTGCTGGACCTCTTGGGTCGCGAAGTCGCCCCGAAGTGGAAGCGTTTGGCCACGAAGGTCCGCCGCAACTTTGCCGCGCTCTTCCCGTTGCCCGAAGGTGGCCTCTCGGACTGCCTCTATGCCGAACACGGTGTGAGCGCCAAGTACGCCGACCCCGATGACGCAATCCGTCCGAACCAGTTGTACGCCGTGACCTTGGGTCTCTTGAAGGACAATCCCGAACTCGCCGCCTCGGTCTTGAAGGCCACCGAATGTTTGCTCTCGCCGGGTGCCATTCGTACCCTCGCCGACCGCCCAGTGCGCCACGCCTTGCCCATCTATCGTGATGGCGTCTTGCTCAACAACCCGCACCACCCCTATTGGGGCCGTTATGAAGGTGACGAAGATACGCGTCGCAAACCCGCTTACCACAATGGTACGGGGTGGACCTTCCCCTTCCCGCTCTATGCTGAAGCGCTCTTCTTGACCTATGGCGAAGATGCCCGTCTCGCCGCCAAGGCGTTGTTGGCCTCTGCGGAGTTCTTGGCGAACAAGGATTGCGTCACCCAGCTGCCGGAATGCGTTCAGGGTAATGCGCCGCACGAACCCTGCGGCACTGGCGCTCAGGCTTGGGGCGTCTCCGAACTCCTCCGCGTCTTAGTCTTCCTCGGCGTTGAATAAACGTCCGAGGAAAGGCTTCTCCTTTTTGACTCGTTTCCATTGAGATTGACACAATGGCTTTAATTACGTTGCACGACATTACCGTCGGCTTTGGAAATGCTCCCGTCCTTTCCAATCTCTCCCTTTCGATCGAACCCAATGCACGCGCCTGTATCACCGGGCGTAATGGCGAAGGCAAGTCAACGCTCCTCAAAGTGATTGCAGGGATTATCGAACCCGATGAGGGCGAAATCATCCGTGATGCCGCCGTGCGCATCGCTTATCTGCCGCAGGATGTGCCTGCCGATCGCCCTGGAACGGTTGGGGAAATCCTCACACAGGCCGTTGCCGATCCCGAACGCGCCCACATCGCCAACGCGATTGCCACGCGCTTATCCCTCCCCCTTGATGCCGAGTTTAATGCCCTCTCGGGCGGCTTACGCCGTCGCGTGCTCTTGGGTTGCGCCTTGGCGACCGAACCCCATTTGTTGCTCTTGGACGAACCCACCAACCATTTGGACATCACCTCTATTAAGTGGTTGGAACAGTTTTTGGCGACTGCCCCCTTCGCTTGCCTCTTCATTACCCACGACCGCGCCTTCTTGAAGTCCGTGGCCAAGACGGTCTTTGACCTTGACCGCGGCATCCTATCGGGTTGGGATTGCGACTATTCCACCTTCTTGCGCCGTAAAGCCGAGTTGCTGGCCGATGAAGCAGTCTATTGGGAACGCAAGTCCAAGAAGTTGACCGAAGAAGAAGCATGGTTGCGTCGCGGTGTGAAGGCGCGTACCTGTCGTAACGAAGGCCGCGTGGCCGCGTTGATGAAGCTGCGTCAAGAATTCGCCCAACGCCGTACGCAGAGCGATAGTGCCACCCTCAATTTAACCTCCGATGGCGGCCGAACCGGGGATATTGTCTATCAATGCAAGGATGTCACCTTCGGTTATAGCCCCGACAGACCGATTCTAAAGGATGTCTCGTTGCGTATTTTGCGTGGTGAACGCATCGGGATCTTGGGCGAAAATGGTGCGGGCAAGA
>JAFYMU010000114.1 GCA_017548245.1 Kiritimatiellia bacterium
ATCCCTGCGGTGATTGGCCTCTTGGCGAACTACTTCGTCTGCTACGGCTTGGACTTGATTCCTGCTGGCAGCGCACTCTCGATTATCAAGCCGCACCCGTTCGTCTACGGCGGTATCGGTTTGGTGGTCTGCGTGCTCATCGCTTGGGTCTTGTCGATCTTCTTCCCGAATGCACGTGAAACCACGGGCTTGACGCACTTCTCGCGTCCGAAATCCGAAGAGGAAGCCTAATATGCGTATCGTTGCCATATTGGCACTTTTGGTCTGTGCGGTCTTCCCAACACAATGGGTTGCCGCACAGCAACGTCTTCGCCCCGTTTCGGTGGGGATGGCCTTTGACACCTTGAGCTATGTGCAGGGTGAAGAGATCCCCATCCGCTTGTGGGTGCGTAACAACACCTCGGGCACATTGACGTTGGGCAAGGGGAGTTTGCCCTCGGGCGAACTCGAAGTCTCGCGCGTGGGCGATTCGCTTAAGCGTCCGCTCACCTTGGATCGTGGCGGGTGTTTGCCGCGCCCCTTGCAGTTGAAGCCCGGTGAAGAACGCACCTTCCGCGTGGATTTGTCGAAGGCTGCGGATATCTCTTCTGAAGGGAAGTACTTTGTGACCTTCGGTGTCATTTGGCGTGATATGCGTTATGAAACCGAAATCAAGGTCGTTGAAATTGTGCCGGGGAGCTTGGTTTCGGAAGGAACGCAACTCTTCGCCAATCAACCGCATTTGCAGCGTCACTTCAAACTCGTCCGTTGGCCGCGTGACCATGTGGATCGTCTCTTCTTGCGTGTAGAAGATTCGCCCACGGGAACGGTTTTTCCCACGGTGATGTTGGGCGCGTATTTGCCATTGTCCAAGCCGCGTATGAACATTGCGCCATCGGGTGAAATCACGGTGTTGCATCGTGCCACAGCGGAATACTACGTGCGTAACGTCTTTTGGTCGTTGGAAGAGGAGTTCATTCGTCGTTCGACGCAGAACTTACTTGATCCAGCCACCGCAGACTCCGCGCGCCTGAATGGTATGAAGGCCGACTTGGAAGAAGTGATTAACAAAAACGACAAGCTGAAAGAAGCAATCCGCCTGCGTTAATGCGGCGGATTTTTTAAGGAAGTGCAACAATGAAATGTGTAGCTTTGGTGTCGGGAATGCTGTTCGCCGCCGCACTCTTGGCCGAACCGATCAAGGTGGCCTGTATTGGCGACTCGATTACCTATGGTACGGGCATCGCGAATCGTGAGACCGATTCGTACCCCGCGCAGTTGCAACAACGCTTGGGTGCGGATTACGAAGTGCGCAACTTCGGTAATCCAGGGCGTGGCATCTATTTGCACTCTTGGCGTGGGCGCGAACGTCGCGGGTACCGTTACATGGCCGAACATCAGGCCGCGTTGGAATGGCAGCCCGATATCGTAATTTGCAACTTGGGTATCAATGACAATGGTGAATTCATCAAGAAGGAACGCATTCGTCCCGGTACCTTTGCCGAAGATTACAAGCGTCTGTTGGCGGACTATCAGGCTCTGCCGACGAAGCCGAAGTTGTACATCTGGGGTAAGTTGGCACCATTGGCGCCTGGGCAGAAGTTTTACCGTTCGCCCGAACCCTTCTTGATGCAGGCTGAATTGGCCAAGGTTGCCGAGGCAACGGGTGCACAGTTGATTGACATGCAGGAACCATTGCGTCCGTTGTTGATGACCGCCTTTCCGGATAAGATTCACCCCACGGCTGAGGGCGCAAAGGTTATTGCCGCAACGGTGCATGAGGCATTGACGACGAAGCCCGAACCGCCTGTGGCGTTGCCCGAGGATATTGCAGAAACCGCAGAGGTGTGGTTGTGCGCTGGGCAGTCCAACATGTTCTGGAAGCTCGGATGGTGTTCGCAAGCCGACCAAGAAGCCGCCGCCACCGCAGACTGCGATATTCGTTTGTGGGACTTTATGTCGGGTAAGTGGCATCAGATTACGCCGCAGAACGCCAAGGATTGGAGTGCGATGGGCGTCTCCTTCGCGATTCGTCGTGCAAAGGCCACGGGCAAGCCGATTGCCTTGTTGTATGTCGCTGCGGGTGGTGCTTCCACGGAATCCTTCTTGAGCGAAGAGGTGATGGCGGCCTTGGATCGCGACGGTAAGACCAAGTATCCGAATCTCTTGAAGATTGTGACGAATCGTAAACAGATTCACGAGAACGAAGATTACCCCTGCAAGTGGTGCGCACGCGAATATCCCAAGCGCAAGAACAATAAGACGGAGGCCTATTGGTGGGCACTCAATAAGTTGTACCGCGAGGGCATTGCCAAGATTCGCCATCTGCCGTTGACCGGTATCTTGTGGTATCAGGGTGAATCCAATGCCACCGTGAATGTGGCCCCTGATAAACCCTTGGCCGACGACTACATGTTGGAAACTTTGCTTGCTGTTATTGAAACCTTGCGTCCCAATAAGGACGTGCCCTTCTTGATGGTGGGCTTGCCCGTTATGAATCGTCCGTGGGAACCCTACCGCACGGCCCAACAGAAGGCTTGCCGTTTGACGGGCGCCATCTACTTGGATACCTTTGGCGCAGGGTTGGGTGAAATGCACAACGTTCATCCCAAGAACAAGATTCCCTTTGTGGAAATGGCCGCCGAAGCCGCCGCCAAAGCCGTGAAGTAATGCTTCACCAGTGAAACACAAAAACATCCGATGGCCCCATCGGATGTTTTTTTATGGCTCTTTGTGCATGAGTGTGGGTCGAATTGAGCGTCACAATATTCTCTAATCCCTTATTGTTAGGCATTTACAGACAATTCCTTAGGTATGGAATTTTATTGAAAAATTTGGGTAATTAGGCTCATATTGGACGATAAGGAGGCTTGCCTTGGAGGCCAGTTGAACTTGAGTGGGCCGGGTGTGTCGCTTGGTTTGCATCTCAAAGCAAGCGACACGTATTTTAACAATGGACCATTGTTTGGATGAATGTCAGCCTGGTTCACGTTTAATGAGAGCGAGGTTGGAGGTTGATTAGGCTTGAGGGTAGGGATGATGGGGGCGGTGTTTTCCTGTGAACGCCACGCGTGTTACACGCGATGAACGGGCGGGCGGCTTCGCCTCCCTTTTGAGATGTGCGCATATCCTCCTCCGCAATGAATCGTGAACGCCCGCAGTAGGACGCTTGTCCGTAGCGTTCATGGCGCACTTCTTTTGTCTCATGTGTCCCTCTTGTTCGTTACGCCCATTGGCGGCAAAGCCACCTTTAGCCCTGACGGGGCGAGGCTCGCGCTTTAACCGCAAACAATCAGCCGTGAACAGTTAACCGCTAACCTTCAGCAAATTCTGGAACTCCTGTAAATTGTAGAAACGCATTGCAAAGCGGATAAGGATGTTCATGTTGAGAAGAGTTACAAACATACGCCCGCCCGTTCACAACTCAACGTCCTCTTGTTAAACGGTTCTTTACGACCCACACTTATGCACGAAGCCCCATAAAAAGAAACGCCCTCGGGGGGAGGGCGTTTGGGAATTAACCTTTGAGGCTAGCGAGGGGAACGAGGCGGACGAGGGGTTCGATGAGGTCGCGTTCGGAGGTGATGACGTCTTCGATGTCCTTGTAGGCTTGTGGGGCTTCGGAGAGGTCAAGGTGGTTCTTGGCTTTCCCGTAGCCTTTGTAACGTTGCCACCGTTCGCAGACGATGCCTTCCATTGCGCGGTCGCATTCGTCTACCGTGAGGTTGAGGGAGGCGGCGATTCGGCTCATTTTACGGCCTGCACCGTGGGAGCAGGACATAAAGGAGTGGATGTTACCTAATCCGCGAACGATGTAGGAAGCGGTTCCCATTGATCCCGGGATAATTCCAATCTCGTCCAACTTGGCAGAGGTCGCACCTTTACGGTGGACGCAGACCTTGCGCCCGAAGTGTTCTTCAAAGGCGGCGTAGTTGTGGTGGATGTCGATGGTGCGCAGGAAGTTGACCTCGGGAATGAATTCGGCGAGGGTGGCTTTCATCGTTTCCATCATTCGGCGACGGTTTTCCTTGGCATAGCGCAGGGCGAAGAGCATATCGGTGAAGTAACGGTGTCCATCTGCTTCTTCAATCGGCAGGAAGGCTAAGTCGGGATCGGCCAGCGGAACGTGGAAGCGCGTGCAGAGGCGTTTGGCAATGCGGTGGTAGTGTTCCTCAATCCGCTTTCCGAGGTTTCGCGATCCGGAGTGGATCATCAACCAAATCTTGGAGCCGCCTTCGGGTTCGCCCTCGCCATTGAGTGCCGTGCTCTTTTGGAGTTCGATGAAGTGGTTCCCGCCACCGAGGGTTCCGAGATTCTTACGGTCTAACTTTGAGGGCCAGAGGTCGGAACGCATGGCGTTGTTGGCGGTGTATTCTTCAAAGCCTTCCCAGGCTTGCGTTTCACGATGGGAAACACCATCACCAACGGGGATGCGCTCCTTGAGTTTTTCTTGGAAGGCGCGACGTAACGACATCTCTGCGAAGCGTTCGGCAGGAATATCGGTTTCCACTGCAATCATTCCGCAGCCGATATCTACGCCGACGGCAGCAGGGATGACGGCGTCTTCTGCGGCAATCACGCCACCAATTGGCATCCCATAACCTTGGTGAGCATCTGGCATCAAGGCAACGTGACCAAAGAGGGCGGGATGCTTTGCGAGGTTCTGGGCTTGTTTGATGGCGCCTTCTTCGCAATCGGCGCACCAACTCTTAATGGGGATACGGAATCCTTCTTCAAATTGTTGCCATTTCATGTTCAAAGCCTTTCTTACCGATGAGGATGTGGGAGGTTTGGGGGCAGGTGGGGTGGGGATATTCTACCATGGTTGCCTCTTCGCAGAATTGTTGGAGGATGGACCAGTTGGTGTCAAAGTGGAGCGAATGCGCTTTGGGGATTGTCAGGTGGGCCCAAAGGGGTGACTCCAACCGTTTTGCCGCGAGGAGTATCGGCAGGAGCAGTTGGTCGCTCAAGTGGGTGTCAACGGCGTACCGCGCCTTAAGGTAGGGCTTTGCCTGTTGCGTGACGCTGTTCGCAACGGCTTTGCGCGATTTACCATAGGTGCCAATCTCGGAGAAGACCTCGGTGATGTGGTCGTAGGCAATCATAAGAAAGCAGTAGTTGCCTGGGCAAGAGGCTTCAACGTGGTCCACTTGGCCGATGGCATTGTGGTGGAGTGCGGAGGCAATGATGGCGACTTCCGAGGAGGCGATGTTGATGGGAAGATGGGCGACCTTGGCGATAATCCACGCGTCTTGCGTTGCTCCACGTTCAACGAGATGAAGCGGCGTTGCCGTTGTCCACGGTTGAATCTTCAGGATCACCTCGCCTCCACCTGCGGGATAAAAACCGTACCGTTTGAGATTGGCTTCAACAGAAATGCCCATTGCACGCAATTGAGGCAGATAGGTGCGTGTGAAGAAATCCCAGGAGGGCGACATCGGCACATGCGTTCCACCCACAATCGTAACCTCAGAGGGCGCATCTGCGCACAAGAGGATAGGCAGAACGGTTTGAGCTACAAGGGTCACGCTACCTGCGGAACCAATTTCAAAACGGTAGGCGCCTGCTTGGATTGGGCCTGGCGCGAAGGTGATTTCGGTGGCGTGAACCTCATCGCCCGTTACGCTTGCGCCACAAATGGTAGCAGCGGCTCGTACGCAGGTGAGGTGTTGACGCTTTAAGCCAGGCGACTGACGATTGGCGCGAATGTTGATCACGTGAATGGCGCGACCTGTGATTGCACTCATGGAGATTGACGTGCGTAACATCTGGCCGCCGCCTTCGCCTTGGGATCCATCAATGATAATAGGGGTGTTCATCGGTGTTTGTTGTGATTAAAGGGTTAAAAATAAAACCCCTAGAGAAGTGAAGCGTTTAACCCCGCTTCTCTAGGGGGAAGGCTGACTCGTCTCAGGTTAAACAACGTCTTACGGATTATTTTTTTCGGATTACGTTTTATCGCGTATACACGTTGCGGTTTAACTTCGGTATCGGTATCGGTTAGGCAGAGCCGAGCCGAGTAGGAAGGTGACGCAAAGGAGGTCGTTATAGGGTGACGCTCGCTTAGACGTCGCATTCCTACGGGGCGGGGCTGGGTCCTGAGAGCGACCAGTCTTTTTGAAATTAGAGGTTACCAGTCAACTTCAATGGTTACATACGTATTCGCATTAAATTCGTCAAGTTCGTCTTGAAGAGCCTCCGCTTGGCATTGAAGTTGGTCTACTTTTTCTGAGATTTGAGTTTCTGTAAAAATCACGGTAAAGGTGTCAAAAGTAGCGTCTGTGCTTCGATAGGTTTCTCTAGGGAAATCTCCTTCCTTGGTGCTAACATCCTTCAAGAAGCTGATTTCAGCTTTGATTTCGTTGAGTTGGATGAGTTTTTCTGTGATAGGATTGCTTGCTTTTGCAATCGCGGCCTTTGTTTCAATTAAGCGTTCCCGTAAGACTTGGGTGTCGTTGTAGGCTTGTTGAACATCAAAGGTTCGTGGGATGCGTGTGCATTGAGAGTTGTTTTGCTTCATTCTGTATTCCGCTATTCGCAAACGCAAAGCAACACGATTCTTTTCCTTCATGGCTCGTGCGACCGAGACACTCTTTTTCATACTTCTCCTTTGTTTGTTGTTTTGTTCCCTTCTGACGGAATGGTCTGTGAGGTGTTCGCCATCTATTTGCAAGGGGCGTGCCAAAATCAATGAAAAAGAAGAAAAAATGTTTTTTCGATGGAGAAAAAGGGGATTTTGCCTCCTTTTGAGCGTTTTTCTAGGTTGCGCAAGAAAAGATGTTGGTATGAATTTGCATTCTTTTCGAATAGAAACTATTTTATTTTATAATGAAACGCAAGGTGTGCTATACTAACGGCTATGAAAACAACAGTCGTTTCGGTCTTAGGTACGCGCAAGGATGCGCATGGTGGTTATGGTCCCGCACGTTGGGAGACCTGGCGTCCCACAATTGGGTTGGTCATGCAAGAGGATTTGCCCATTGATGAACTGCATCTGATCTTAAATCGGGAGTTTTTAAGTTTGGGCGAACGGGTGAAGGCGGATATTTTATCGGTTTCGCCGGAGACCGAGGTCTTGTTGGATATCGTGGAGTTGGAGAATCCGTGGGACTTTGAAGAGGTCTACGAGAAGTTTTATGACTACGCCAAACGGCCTTGTTTTCACGACGAACAAACCGATTACTACATTCACATCTCTACGGGTTCGCACGTTGAACAGATTTGCCTCTTCTTGCTTGCGGAGTCGCGTCATCTGCCGGCGAAGTTGATTCAAACGTCGCCCAAGGAGGGGCATGTACGCCATTCAAGCGATCCAAGGGGCACCTATACGATGATTGATCTTGACTTGTCGCGTTATGACAAGTTGGCCAAACGTTTTGAGGTGGAACGTCAGGACGACCTTGCCTTTCTCAAACAGGGCATTGATACGCGGAATGATGCCTTCAACCGACTGATTGAAACGATTGAGCGCGTCGCATTGCGTTCCGCAGAACCAATCTTGCTCACGGGGCCCACGGGCGCGGGTAAGACTCAATTAGCCAAGCAGATCTATGCCTTGAAGAAGCAGTCGGGCAAGGTGAAGGGGGCTTTTGTTGCGGTGAACTGTGCCACATTGGGTGGCGACTTGGCAAAATCGGCGCTCTTTGGCCATAAACGTGGCGCCTTCTCTGGGGCAGGTGCGGATCATGATGGCTTCTTGAAGGAGGCCGATGGTGGGATTATCTTCCTTGATGAAATCGGCGAATTGCCGTTGGAAGCGCAGACGTTGTTGTTGAAGGCAATTGAAGAGAAGACCTTTCGCCCGTTAGGAGCTTCTGAGGATACGCAAAGTGATTTCCAATTGATTTGCGGTACAAATCGTGATCTCGTGGAGGATGTGGAGAAGAAGACGTTTAGACGAGATCTCTTGGCGCGTATTAATCTTTGGTCGTTCCAATTGCCTGGGTTGGCCGAACGTCGCGAGGATATCGAACCGAACCTCGAACATGAGTTGACTAAATTCGCACGCAAGCACGGGAAGGCGATCTCCTTTAATAAAGAAGCGCGCGAACGCTTCTTGGCCTTCGCATTAGATAAACGCACGCAGTGGAGTGGTAACTTCCGCGATTTGAATGCGATGGTGGTGCGTATGGCAACGCTTTCGGATGGTGGGCGTATCACCTTAGCCACGGTGGAGGAGGAACTCGAACGTAGCGCAGTCTCATGTGGTGCAAGTCGCACGTCGCACATGATGGAGGAGGACGTCAATCTTGAAGCGCTCTTGGGTGCAGATTATGCCGAACGCTTTGATGCGTTTGACTTGGTGCAATTAACTCACGTCATTCGTGTCTGCCGTGCTTCGGACTCTATGGCAGATGCGGCGCGACAACTCTTTAGCGTCTCTTTGCAAGCAAAGAAGTCCACCAATCATACCGATCGCCTCTCAAAGTACCTTGCGAAGTTTGGCTTGAAATTCAAGCTGCTTGGGTAAATGTTTAAGCCCGCAACTAATAATAAGAACGCCCTGTGAGGGGCGTTCTTATTGTTTGTCGTACTTATCGTGTGGGGTAAGGATTAGTACGCCTTCGCGATGATGCGGTTGTCGGCATCAAGGCGAACGACCTTGGGGCAGAGATTGGCGGCTTCTTCGTCATTGACCTGGCAGAAGGCCATCACAATCAAGCGGTCGCCGGGCTTACCCATGTAGGCCGCAGCACCATTCAAGCATGCGATGCGCGAACCGCGCGGGCCGGGAATGGCATAGGTTTCAAGACGTTCACCATTTTCCAAGTTGGCGACCAAGATCTTTTCGTAGGTCACAATGCCAACCGCGTCCATCAAATCTTCATCGATGGTCAAGGAGCCGAGATATTCCAAGTCGGCCTGGGTGATACGTAAATGGTGTAACTTTGCGTGTAAGAGTGTACGTGTCATTGGAGTAATAATATGTTGTGTCGTGGAAACGCTTAGAGGCGGTGATTCCAACGGAAGGTATTGGGAACAAAGGGCTTGGCGTTCTGCTGGGCCTTTTCGACTTCTTCCATGAGCGTGTCGATTGCGGCATCCAACTGCGGATCGCGGCCTGCGGCAGTGTCTGCGGGGGTGTTGTAGACCACCACGTCAGGCATTGCGCCATGCAATTCCATGTCGGTACCATCAAGGGTGTACCAACCATAGTGTGCCTGACGCAAGTTGCCGAGGTCCAACAACGGACCATCGCGCGTTGCAATCACGCCACCATTGGTTTGAACGCCGACCAACTTACCGCGGCCGAGTTGCTTAATTGCGTGCGAGAAGATTTCACCATTGGAGACGGTGTTCTGATTGCAAAGGACAACAATCGGCTTGTCGAAGACGGGACGGCCCCAGTAGCCTGCGAGGTACGCGGGCTTACCATAACGTGCCACCGACCAGGAGTGACGCTGCACGCCCAAGATGTTGAGCACCTTGTCCGCAGTGAAGCCACCCACGTTGTCGCGCACGTCAATGACCATGCCGTCTTTGTCAAAACCTTCTGCGAAGATTTCGCGTTCAAAGCGGTTGTATTCATCGTTGTTCATCTGAGCGATGTTGATGTAGCCAAAGGCACCACCCGAACGGCGATGGACATAGTTGCGGCGACCATCATACATGGCCTTCTGGACGAGTTCGCGTGCGGCGGTGTAGGTGATTGCCTCAAGGTAGACCTTGCGCACCGTTTCGCCAGAGCGCACTTCAAGGATGAACTTGCCGGGCTTCGGGCCATTCAAGAGGAGGGTGGGGTCCATGCCATTACGAATCGGGCGGCCATCAATGGCGATGAGGAGGTCACCCGGGCGGATACCAATCTGACCCGAATCAGCGGGGCCACCAGGGATGATGCTCTTCACGAGCCAACCCTGTTCGCCTGCGTAGTCCTGATCAAAGATCAAGCCCAAGTGCGATGTGACAGGTTCCCAAGAGTGGAAGGCCTTGTCTGCGGCCCATTCCTTATTAGAGGTAGCTGTGGCATAGAAGCCGAGGTGCGAGGAGTTGAGTTCGCCATTCAACGCGTGGAAGATGCGTTCGTAGACGGTGCGCGCAGGTGCAAAACGTGCGGCAGCGTGATACTTTTCACGGATGGCATCCCAGTCAGCGCCGTGGAAGTTGGCATCGTAGTAGTTATCGCGCAAGATACCCCAAGCCATCAAGAAGCCGAGTTCGTGATAGTCCTGCAGGTTCATCTCCTGATAGACCTTGAAGGGATAGGTTTCGTCCAACGTACCAATCTTGTAGTCGGAGGTCAACATAATCAACTTGTCAGCGCGGAGCGGATTCTTGTCGCGGCCGAACCAGCCAATCGGATAACCCCAACGGTCACGCACAAAGTTCGGCGTCATACGGTTCGGGATGATGATGTCGTAGGTGCCCGGGCGACCATTGATGGTGGCGGGGAAGAGGATACGACGCGAGTCAGGGGCAAAGAAGGGCGTGCCAAGGGCTGCAACGGGTTCTGCGTGGACGCGTTCGTGCAAGCCTTCGAGGTCAACGATGATGCGGTTGTCGGGTTCAACGCGCTTCAATGCTTCGGCATCAGCATTGGGCGAGTGCGGGTCGGGCGCAGCAACAGCGGTCGAACCAAGGAAGGCGGCCGTTGCTTCAGGGCGGTCCTGGAGGCGCAAGCCCATGTGTTCAATGGCCTTACGATAAGCTTCGGACTTGAGCGACTCTTCGTCGTTGCGATTCAACCAGACGTAGAAGAGGGTGGAACCCGTGCCCACGCGTTGGCCATTCCAAACGATCAACTTGCCGTCCGGCGACCAAGAGGGCACGCCATCCCACGTGAAGCTACGCGAGACGTTGTAGAACTTTGCGTCAGCCGCTTCTTCAAGCGAGATGAGCCAAATGTCATTGTTGGCATAATCGTCTTCAAGGGCAGCCACCATCCAGCGGCCATCCGGCGACCAGTCGTAAGAGTTCACACTCTTCTGGGGCGGCAAACGGCGAAGTTCGCGGCCTTCAGTGTCTGCGATGACGAGCGTGCTGCCGGCTTCCACCCAAGCCAACTTGGTGCCATCAGGGGAGAGGGAGAGGAGCGAACGGCGTGCAGGGCCTTCTGCTATAGCGCGGATATTGAATTCCGAGTTTTCCCACCAGAAGAGTTCGGGACGAGCCTTTTCGGCGAGCAAGAGGGCGATGCTGTCACCGCGATCGGAGAGGAAGTAGAGACGCGAACCGTCCTTCGAGAAGAGACAATCGCGTTCGTGGGTGCGCGAACTACCATAGACCAAGCGCGGTTCGCGCAAGATGGTATCCATCACATAGAGGTCGCCACCCGTGGTAAAGGCGAGTTCAAGGCCGCCATTCGTGGCGCTCAAGCCACCCGGAATATCGTTGTTCCAAAGCAAATCAAAGGAACGGCGACGGGTCTTTTCGCGTACCAAACCCGTGTCTTCAGGGGTCAAGACCACGCGCGAGGGGTTGCCACCCTCTTCAGGATTGATTGTCCAGAAGTCAAACCCCTGACGGAAAATCATCGTCTTACCATCCTTGGAGAGCGAGGGATGGATGACGCTATCGCCACGGAAGAAGGTAATCTGGCGTTCTTCAGCTTCCGGGAAGGCGTGATACCACACGTTGAGGGTGCCGTCCTGGCCGCCCACATAGTAGAACCCCTTACCATTTGGATGCCAAATCGGCGAACGCGATTCGGTTTCGTGCTTGACCACCTGCGTAAAGGTCTTGGTCAAGGTGTCATAACACCAAATGCAGGCCACGTTTTCACCCGTGGTACCCTTACGATAGAGGTCTTCACCTTCCTGCGTAAAGAGGATGTAACGGCCATCAGGCGAGACGGAGGGTTCGGAACCCGGTGCGTCAAAGACACGACGTTCCGTGGCGCGCTTGTCCACGGGCAACCAAGCCAAACGGCCCATATCAAAGACCGAACCTTCGTCGTCACGCAAGACAAAGCAGAGCAATTCAGAGTCGTCATTCGACCACGCGTAGGGGCGTTCGCCTTCAGAGTTGAAGCCCACCTGACGTGCTTCTGCGCCTTCCTTGATGTCGGCGACAAAGACGTGCCAACCGCCCGAACGGTTTGACTGGAAGCAGAAACGCTTACCATCGTTGGAGACGACCGGCCAAGTGTCGCGACCAGTGGTGTGCTGGAGTACCTTTGCCGTGCCGCCGTGGGTCGGTGCCAACCAAATCGCATCGCACCACTCAAAGAGGAATTTGGAGCCATCGGGTAACAACGAGGGGCGAGCGCCCAAATAGATGCGGTTCGGATCAAAACCCTGCGGCAACTTTACGGCTTCAGGCTGGCAAGGCCAAGCATTGACCGAGGTCTTCGTGGTCTGTTGTTCCACAGGTGCAGGTGCGGGCGTTGCGGCGGGTGTTCCTTCGTTTTCAGCATTGGCAAAGGTAATGCCTGCGCAGAGCAACGAACTTAATAGGGCATACGATTTAAATGTAGATGAGGTCATAATAAAGGCCTTTGCAAAAATCGCTCTAAATTAAGCTTGCTGATTTTGGATGTCGCAGAGTTTGCGATAGATGCCACCCTTTTCGTACAACTCGTCATGGGTGCCACGTTCGGCAATCACGCCATGATCAAGGACGAGGATGCAATCAGCTTGGCGAATGGTCGAAAGACGGTGGGCGATCGCAAAGATGGTGCGATCCTTCATCAAATTGTTAATAGCGGCCTGCACCTGCTGTTCGGTCACGGTGTCCAGTGCGCTGGTGGCTTCGTCCAAAATCAAAATCGGCGGGTTCTTCAAGATGGCGCGTGCAATGGCCACACGCTGACGTTCGCCACCGCTGAGCACAAAGCCCTTTTCACCCACGATACGCTGATAACCTTCGGGGTGGGAGACGATAAAGTCGTGTGCATTCGCAAGCTTGGCAGCGGCTTCAATGGCTTCCTGCGTAGCATTCGGCGTGCCGTAGGCGATGTTTTCGGCAATGGTGGTGTTGAACAAGAGCGGTTCTTGGGTGACCGAACCAATGATGTCGCGCAAGTCGGCAATGCGATAATCGCGCAAATCGTGGTCGTCCAACGTGATATTGCCTTCGGAGACATCGTAGAAGCGAGCCAAGAGGTTGGCCAACGTACTCTTGCCGCTACCTGTGGAACCCACGGCTGCGAACATTTGGCCCGGCTTGATGGTGAAGGTGGCATCCTTAATGATGTAACCCTTTTCAGGCGTGTAACCAAAGGAGACGTTGTTGAAGGTGAGACCCTTGGAGAACTGCTTCAAGGGGAGGGCGTCAGGCTTTTCAATCAATTCCTGGTGGACGTCCAACAAGGAGAAGATACGTTGCAATGCGGCACTACCATTTTCGAGTGCGACCTGTAAGCGGCCCAACTGTTTCATCGGCTTGTACAAAATCAAGAAGGGCGGAATCAACGGGATGATTTCAGAGAGGCCGTGACCTGTCGAGAGGCAGTAGGCCACAAAGACGGCGGCCAAAATGAAGGCCACGGTTTCGGTCAAGGGACCCACCAAAATGCCCCAACGCGTTGCGCGCATGCACATCTTGAAGGCCTTTTGGTTGTATTGCTGATACTTTTCGACTTCAAGGGCTTCGGTGTGATAGGCCTTCACCACCTTGATGCAGGTGAGGTTTTCATGGAAGCGCGAACCAATCCCTGCGCTTTGTTCCATCAAACGCTTCGACCACGTGCGGATTTGCTTACCGATCCAAACGATCGGCAACATGCACAACGGGAAACCGACCACGGCAATCAAGAGCAACGAAACCATTTCGTTCTGGATTGCGAAGTAGCAGATGAAGAGGATTGCGGTTAAAATTTCAAAGGGCGCGCGGCAGATGTCGCTCATGGTCTGGCTAATCAACGTGCGGATGATTTCAGGATCACCCGTTGCGCGGCTCATCAAACGGCCCACATCGCTACGACCATGGAAGGCCAAGGACTGGTCTTGCAAGTGCTTGAACATGGCATTGCGCACGTCCATCACCACGCGCATGCCGGCCTTCGTGAGATAGTACTGGTTGAGATACTGCGTCACCATCTTCAACAAGACGGCTGCGGCAATGAGAAGCGAGAAAACGAAGAGTGTTGCGGCAGGGCCTTCAATGCCCACCTTGCTCAAGTACTGCGTGGCTAAATCAATGTACTTCTGATATTTTTCAGCATCTTTTTTGCTTTGGCGTTCCAACTTCGATGCTTTGGGGGCGGTCGCTTCAACGGTGACAGGGGCTGCTGCAACGGGTTCGGCAGGTTGCACAACCTGTGTGGTGGCGGCATCACTTGCGGCCTGAACGCCATTAATCATGGGCTGGATAACAGAGAAGAGGGGTGCCCAAGCACCACCGGTGACCATACCCAAGAACGCGCCTGTAAAGATCAACCCCTTGTAGCGACGCGCAAACGACCAGAGGCGATGATAAACCTCTTTTCCCGTATATTCACGGTCAAACCATTCTTGGTTTCCAGACACTGCAGGTGCGGTGGTGGCTCGCGCTTTTTTGGACATAGTGGAGAACTCCGGAATAATGAAGAGGAAAAGAGGGTTTATTACTGCAACACGTGTTGCGCGTTTTTCGCACAACACGTGACAATAAGGCGGCCGTCACGGAACCCCGCAACGGCCGCTGTGGATTATTCGATTTCAGCGATGGGGCTGCCCTTGGTGACGTTTTCACCAGGCTGGACCAAGAAGCGCACGATCTTGCAATCTTCCGTAGCCTTCACCGGGTTGAAAAGCTTCATTGCTTCGAGCACGCAAACGCCGTCGCC
>JAFYMU010000115.1 GCA_017548245.1 Kiritimatiellia bacterium
GTATTGCAGAAGAAGTGCTTGGACCGCAGTCGAGTGAAAAACTGAAACGTTTTGCAATTCAAGACTTCATCAATCACTTGGTTGAAATCTTGGACCGAACCGGGATGGCGGCCGTACGTTTGCCGATTTCAATTGGTTTTTCTGACGATGACCGCCACAACGTTGAAGCCGTGCGTGATTATATTGAAACGGTTCTAGTGCGGCGCTTCCCCTCGGTTAAATTCTGCGTGTATGACACCTCCGATGGCACAGGCGTCAATAAGATGATGATTTCGGGGCAACTCGAATTGCCTTTGGAGTAAGCCATGGCTGAAAAACCACAGATTGGAGTTGCTTTTTCAGGTGGTGTAGACTCGGCGGTATGCGTTCGCCTCCTGCAAGAACGGGGTTTTGACGTCACCGCATGGCACATGCTGACCTGTCGCGATCAAGTGGATCCTGCGACTGTCGCGTTGGCCGAAGCGCTCAATGTGCCCCTGCATGTGCTTGATTTCCGAAAGACCTTTGAGACAACCGTCGTCGCGCCCTTCTTCCAAGCGTATGCCGATGGTCGCACACCCAATCCGTGCCTTATCTGCAATGCCAAACTCAAATTCGGCAAGTTGCGTGAAGCCATTGGCGGCCCTATGGCGACTGGCCACTACGTTCGTCTCGGCACCGAACCCCATTCAGGGAAGCCTACGCTCTGTTGTGCCGCCGACCCGAATAAGGATCAAAGCTACTTCCTTTACGATTTGCCCGCAGAAGCCTTGAATGACCTTCACTTCCCGTTGGGCGAATTCACCCGCGCACAAGTGGTGGAATACGCCAAAGCGTGGCGACTCCCTATCCCAGAGGCCAAACTCTCAGCCGGCAGCCAAGACATCTGTTTCTTGCCCGAGGGCGATTATCGTCCCGAACTCCGCCGCCGTCATCCTGAGACCGCGCGTCCCGGAAAGGTCTTGGACATGGAAGGACGCGTGTTAGGCATGCATCAAGGGTTGGCAGGCATCACGCGTGGCCAACGAAAGGGTTTGGGCATTGCAACAGGTGGGCGAGCCTTTGCGGTCGGCTTTGACTATCAACAGAACACCTTAACCCTCGGCCCCAAAGAAGCCCTTGAGGTTACGGCCTTTCGCATTGAACGGCCCAATTGGCTCATTCCCCCAACCTTCCCCCTCTCCTGCGTTGCCGTTACGCGTTACCACCATCGCCCCATTCCGTGCGAAGTCGCTGCCGATGGGTGCGTGCGCTTAACCACGCCGCAAACGCTCGTAACGCCTGGCCAAGCGTGCGTCTTCTATCGTGACAACTATCTGCTTGGTGGTGGCATCATCCAAAGCCTTGGCTAAGCCATCCGCGCGTTGATTGAAGGGTAAAATAAAAGCAGCCTCCCTTTTGAAGAGGCTGCTTTTATTATTCACCCAAGGCGACTTACTTTTCTTCCTTAGCGAACTTAATCGGGCTGAAGTATTTCGGCACATGGAAGTTGAGTTCGGGGCTCTGCGGCAAGAGCGTGCCCCAGTGCGGACGGCTCGAGCAGTCGGAACACTTGCAGAAGTTACCCTGCCAAGTCTGACCAGAGAGATCGCCGAGCGGGCCAAAGATACCTTCGAGGTAGGTACGCGGAATGCGAACAATCATCCACCATTCCACTTCATCGGTCGTTTCGGGGTCAATCACCTGAGGCAAATTGCCCTTGGTAGTCAACTTACGGATGGCATCCTTCGAGATGTATTCAAAGTCTGCGAAACCGCCCGGTGCACGGGTCCAGTTACGGATGTGCGAGGAGTGGACGCAACCACCAGCGTTGATTTCAATGTTGATGTAGCCCTTCTCAATCTTGAGCGGCTGCAAGAACGCTTCCACGCAAGCGTCTTCGCACACCATCGAGTTGATTGCGGTGTGAACGATACGCACATAACGATCCTTCACCTGCCAGCAGATCATGATGTCATTACCATCGTGCAATGCACGCACGGCGGTGGCGGGGTGATGTTCCGAGCTCTTTTCGTGCCAATAAGCATACTCGCCCACTTGTGCCTTCTGCCAAATCGGGTCTTCCGGATCAAAGTCAGGCAAACGGGAGACCTTGTTAATTGTGTAGTCTGTCAGCATCACGCTTCTCCTTGATTAATCAAAAACATTCGGGTAATTGTGATTGGGATTCAGATAGTAATCTGTGCATCCATAAAATTGATCTGCGTCACCCACGGCGGTCTTCAAACGGAAGAGTTCGTCCTTCAACGCGGCAACCACCTTCTGATACTTCGGATCATTGTAAAGGTTGGTCAGCTCTTCAGGGTCTTGCTGCAAGTCAAAGAGTTCCCACTCGCCGACCTTATAGTAGCTAATCAACTTGTAACGCTTCGTGCGCACACCATAATGTGCGGGCGTTGCATGTTCGCCACCCTGGATGTAATAACGATAGTAGAAGCTCTTACGCCAATCCTTCGGCGTACCTGCAGCGGTCAGGTTCGGCAAGAAGCTACGGCCCTGCCATTCGGGGTTCGGAGGAACGCCACCAGCGTCTGCAAAGAAGGCCGCGAAGTCAACGTTGGTGATGATATCTTCATTCACCGTACCCGGCTTAATCTGCGCCGGCCAACGCACGAGGAAGGGCATCTTCAACGATTCTTCCATCATGAAACGCTTGTCATACAAACCGTGGTCGCCAAGGAAGAAGCCCTGGTCTGCGGTGTAGATCACGATGGTATCTTGGTCAATCCCCTTGGCCTTCAAGTAGTCCAACATGTCCGCGACGCTGTCGTCTACGCTCTGCACGCAACCCAAATAGTCCTGCATGTAACGCAAATAGGAGAGCTTAATACGTTCGCGACGACGACGTTCACGTTCGCCCGCATCCAAGTTTGCCTGGTCGCGGATTTCCTTCGGCCAACGATTGGTGGACTCACCCGTCTTGTACTGCTGCGGATCCACGCCAGGGAACTGGCCGCCTTCCTTGAAGTATTCCGTCAACTTCAAGTCGGCTTCAATGCGCATGTGGTGTTCCAACGTCATCGCGGTACGCGTAATCGGCGTGGCGCGCCCCTTGTAATCGTCAAAGATGGTATCCGGCAACGGGATATCATCCAAGGTCATCGAACGGAACTTTGCACGATACTTGTCCGACGGCAACCAGTTGCGGTGCGGAGCCTTGTGTAACATGAAGACGCAGAAGGGTTTGTCCTGAGCCAAAGCCTCATCAATAACGCACTGCGTCACCTTGGTCAAATTGTCCGTGGCATACTCGCCCTTGAAGGTCAAGCGGTCGCCCTTAAGATGCTGTTCCACGCCCACTGGGCACTTTGCCGGCTTGGTATAGAAGAAGGGATCAAAGTACTGCCCCTGACCTGCGTAAATGGCCCAGCGGTCCCAGTCCGTATCACGCATTGTGTGCGGGCCACCCATGTGCCACTTACCGAGCAATGCGGTGTAGTAACCAGCATCACGCATTGTGCCACCCACCGTCTTCAACTTCGGCGAGATGTCATTAAAGACCGGCACACCATTCTTGCAGCTATACATACCCGACAGGATGCAAGCGCGCGAAGGCGTGCAAATCGAGTTCGTCACAAAGACATCCTGACACAACACGCCCTCTTGGGCCAAACGGTCAATACCAGGCGTCTTGTTGATGCGCGAACCATACGCACTAATTGCATGTGCCGCATGGTCGTCGGTCATGATAAAGAGAATATTGGGGCGCTTCTTACTCGTTGACGATGTGGCGAACATATTTCCCGCTGCCATCGCAGCCAAACCACATCCAGAAGCCTTTAAAAACGCTCTACGACTTGTCATAAGAACCTCATCATTTGAAGGCATACTAAGCCTATCTTCAACTTCTTTAATAGAATAGCAGAAGCACGTCAGAAATGCCACGATTTAATCGTTTAAAGATGAAAAAAGCGACTGCTGAAACCTACTCAACACACCGCAATGATTACAGCAACTGTTGCCCCGCGGCCACATAAAGGATCTGCCCAGTTATTGAGGGCGTCTCAAGCAAGAAGGCAATCGCACGAGCAATATCGGCAGGCGTTGGGCGAACCGTTAAGCAATCGCCAGCTTTCTCCGAATGCGTCTTATTAGGCGGCGGCAGAACGGGCCCCGGCGCGATTGCATTCATGCGCATTCCCGTTTCACGCCCCCACATTAGCGCGTGGTCCAACGTCCATGTGGCCAATGCTTGCTTTGCCTTGAGATAGGCTTGCACGGCTGGTGGTTGCGCACTCACCTCGCGTTGAATGCGCGAATCTAAAAAGGTAATCATTTGCGCTTGCGGGAAACGACGATGAAAGGCTTCGGCTAATTGCACAATTGCGCCACAATTTGCCTGAAACATCCGAGCTTCTTCGGCATGTAACTCAAATAAGCCCGCAAAGAAAAGCACCGCATCGCACGCCGTTACCGTTTCAACCGCGGCCTCAGGAGCAAACCGTCCATCGCAAAAGTCGCCGTAATCTTGACGCGACAAGCGTGTCACGGCGTATCCCTTTTCTTGAAGCCAAGGCATCACCGCTTCACCAATTCGTCCAGGACCCACGCAGACAATGTGCTTCATCTCACATTCCTTCTTTCACCCATTTCCTTACACGCTAGAATAAAGAAAGCCTCACTTCAAATGAAGTAAGGCTTTCTTTCGCCAGATTAGCGCGTGGGGCTTAAGCCAGGCGCCTGACGCGGCGCAGCGGGTGGCGGTTCGCCGCCAGCGGCCTTCTTGTTACCCTTCACCGACTTCTGTGCCAACATGCAGCTCAAGGTACGGCCCATCAACTTCGGAGCCTGTTCCACCTGCACCTTGTCACCGCAGAGTGCGATCACGTTGTCAATCATCTCCTGACCGAGTTCGCGGTGAGCATTTTCACGGCCACGGAACATCAACGAAACACGGACCTTGTTGCCCTGTTCGATGAAGCCGAGGATTTCCTTGACCTTACGCGTCACGTCACCAACGTCCGTTGCGGCATGGAATTTGATTTCCTTCACCTGCGTTGCCTTGGCGTTCTTGCGTGCTTGCTTCTGCTTCAAGCTTTCTTCATAACGGAATTTACCGTAATCCATCAGCTTGCAGACAGGCGGCTGTGCATTAGGGGTAATCTCAACCAAGTCCAAGCCCTGCGCTTCTGCGAGAGCCTGAGCCTTACGCGTTTGCATAATGCCGAGCATCTTACCGGTGGCATCTACCACGCGGACTTCCGGCACACGGATTTTGTAGTTCGTGCGAACAAAACTATTCGTCTTGCGTCCGTTTTGTTCCTGACGGTCTTGGGGGAAGGCCAAGTGAATCTCTCCTGTTACGGGTTTTGTTGTTATTCTTCGGATGTTTCGCGACGAAGCATCTCGATAAAGGCTTCAGGGGTCATCGTACCCAAATCACCCTTTTCGCGGCTACGCACCGCCACCACGCCAGCTTCGGCTTCACGACCGCCGATAACCAACATGTAAGGGATCTTTGCCAACGTGGCTTTACGAATCTTTGCGCCCACCTTGTCGTTGGAAGGATCGATTTCCACACGCAAGTCAGCCGCCTGCAACTTGGCCAAGACTTCCTTCGCCATCGGCAACTGTGCGTCCGTAATCGGCAACACCTTTGCTTGGACAGGAGCCAACCATGCAGGGAATGCACCCGCGTAGTGTTCAATCAAAATGCCAAAGAAGCGTTCCAACGAACCCAAGAGTGCGCGGTGCACCATGTAGGGGCGATGTTCCTTGCCATCTTCGCCGACATAGGTCAAATCGAAACGTTCCGGCAAGTTAAAGTCAAACTGAATCGTGCCCAACTGCCATTCGCGGCCAAGGGCGTCCTTGATCTTCATATCGATCTTCGGACCATAGAATGCGCCACCGCCTTCGTCAACTTCGTAGTGCATACCTTCTGCTTCAAGCGCATGACGCAACGATGCCGTAGCCTGTTCCCACTTCTCCGGATCGCCCACAGCCTTTTCAGGACGCGTCGAGAGATAAGCGGTGATATCTTGGAAGCCAAAGCGATGGAGGATGTGCAAGCAGAACTTCACCGTGAAGCGAATTTCGTCTTCAATCTTCTCCGGTGCGCAGAAGATATGCGCATCGTCCTGCGTAAAGCCACGCACACGGAAGAGGCCGTGACGCACGCCATCCTTTTCATAACGATAAACCGTGCCCAGTTCAGCCCAACGCAACGGCAAGTCGCGGTAGCTGTACTTCTTTGCCAAATAGGCCTGAATGTGGAAGGGGCAGTTCATCGGCTTGGCGTAGTAGGTTTCCTGAACCGCCTTGTCGCCTTCGCCTTCGGTCACGTTCATCGGAGGGAACATGCCATCCTTATAGAAGCCCAAGTGACCCGAGGTCTGCCAGAGGTTAGCACGGCCGATGTGCGGCGTAAAGAGCATTTCATAACCATGGCGGAAGTGTTCCTTGCGCCAGTAGTCTTCGATGGCCACGCGCACGCGAGCACCCTTCGGCAACCAATGCGCCAAACCAGGGCCAACGCTCTCGGTAATCGTGAAGAGTTCCAATTCCTTACCGAGCTTACGGTGGTCGCGCTTCTTCGCTTCTTCAATGCGGTTGATAATCGCATCCAATTCCTTCTGCGAAGCGGCGGCGATACCATAGACGCGCTGCAACATCTTGTTCTTTTCGTTGCCACGATAATAGCTACCCGCCACGCTCATCAACTTCACAGCGCCAATGCAACCACTGTGTTCCACGTGCGGACCACGGCACAAATCCACATAATCGCCCGTACGATAGATCGAAACCGTTTCCCCTTCAGGGATATCGGCCAAACGATCCAACTTGTAGGGCTGATCCTTAAAGATCTCAGAGGCCTGTTCGCGCGTCACTTCTTCACGCACGAACGGCAACTTTGCGCCAATCAACTTGCGAATAGCCTTTTCAATGGCCGGGAAATCTTCTGCACTCAAACGATGCTCAAGATCAAAATCATAGTAGAAGCCATCATCCGTGGCTGGACCGATATCAATCTTGACATTGTCAAACATTGCGCACACAGCAGAGGCCATCAAGTGGGCCGCACTGTGACGAAGTTCTTCAATTGTTGCGCTCATAGTCTAAAACTCCTTAAAATCAACGCGTAATTATACCTTAAATCCGTTTCTATAGCAAAGCTAAAGCCACAAATTCCTGCAAAAAGTTACCCTTTTGCACTGAATTTGCGGCTTTTTCTCACGCGTTATTCACAATCAGTGACAGGAACCAATGTTGCCTGCATAAAGGGTTGTTCCACCTCGTCCTCAAACTTCGGCACTGTGAAGGAGGCTGTTGCGCCATCTGCCGAGAAGACGATGTCGCATTCCGAAGCCTCTGCTGTCGCCATTTCAGCCAAAGTTGCGGCGCGACGAATACGCAAACGTGCAGCACGGCTCACCGCTTCCTGCAAGTTGCAACCCTCAGGTCCAACTACCGTGAAGGAAATCGTCTCTTCTTCCGGAATCACGCCCGTCACGCGCAAACGGAGGGGTTCGTCCGTCTCTGGATCCATATAGAGCAAGAAGGCGTCAAAGGCGTGCTGCGTCAAATTCGTTGCTGAGGCCGAGAAGGTCTGCACACCATTGCCCAACCAATCCGTCAACGTCACGTTGTACGTAGCGGCCCATGCGGTATACAAATCAAAGTAACCATTGGGTTCGGCCACGAACGGAGCAAAGGCACCCGTATTGTAAGTCGACAACCTCACCACATCGTCCAACGTTGCCTGCGACAGCCACGCGCTATAGAAACCACCATCCGTTGCCGAGAACGCCAAATGGTTCAACTGATCAATCGGTGCATCAATCATGCTATCCGACATTCCAGATTGTGACACGCCACCTGCCGCTGCGATAGCATCGTCAATCGCATACAACCATTCCCCCTGCTCCAACGCAGAGAAGTCAAATTGATACACGCCATCCTTGATGAACCACGGATAGCCCAAGCCCTCCGTCAAACAAAGCTCGTCACCACCATTAGCATCCTGTGCCCAAATACGGAAGGCGCGACGATAGGAATGATCGCTATTCAAATAGGTGTTAAATTCAATACGAATAATGACCTCACCACCACCTACATCTGCATAAGCATACTTCGACTTGCAGAATTCATAGGTATAGTCTTCGGGTTCGCCCGATCCCGGATTCTCTGCCGTGCCACTGCGAACACGCGTCACACGGAAGTAACCATCGTCCCCAACGCAAACGCCCAACTTCGCCGCCGTAAAAGGAGGCAAACCACCAACAGGCGTGGGCAAGCTCTCTGCGTAAGAGGGATACATCTCCA
>JAFYMU010000116.1 GCA_017548245.1 Kiritimatiellia bacterium
AAACACAACACCACAGGCATTGATCACCCTTCCAAGCCTGATTGACGACGCGTATAAGCGCACCTGACAAGCACGCTCATTTAGACATGCCGCGAGGACGAGGACCACGCCCACAGTGCCTGCATTTTCCGTGGGTTCCGTGGACGCTCTTTGTTGCAGGGCATTTCTTACATTTTTCATGAAAAGTGGAAATTTTGCGTTGAAAAATATTAAAAATGAGTAAAAAATGAATCTTTTTGCAACTTTTTCGCTTTTTCCATTTGATTCAGCCCGCAAGAGTGTATATAATAAGAGGTATATGAAATGGGAGAGGCGTTAGCGTTTCCCATAACATTCATTGAAAGGAACGACAATGGATATTGTTAAGGCAATGCGCTTTGGCGCAATGGCAGTTTGTGCTGCTACTGTATTCGGACTTTCGGCTGGTTGCGCTGCAACTGGTCCCATTAATAACGCAAAGGAGATTACATCCGTGGATAATGCACGTTTTTATGTTGACGGCAAGTTTGATGCCGAACAGGGCAAGCAGGCTTACTTTGAATTGATGGAAAAGCTTGGTGCTCCCGTTTATGCTCGTTACAAGGACGAACCTGGTTTCCTCTGGGCTGTTGACTTCGCACAGGGCGACTTCGCACGCTTCGGCATGGGTGGCGTTTTCTGGGAAAACAACCGCGAAAAGGAATATTTCGCTCACGAAATCTTCTTGTTGCCGGGTCAGTCCATCGCTGAACACTGCCACAAGCCGACGACCGACAAGGATGGTCCGTTGCAGTGCAAGCATGAAGCATGGCAGGTGCGTTATGGTTCCGTCTATGGTTTCAGCGAAGTGGGCGAACCCAACCTTGACCAGTTCCCTGAAGTCAAGGCTATGCTCGCAGCATGCCAGGCACCTCACATGAACAGCGTCCACGTGGAAAAGTGGGAAGCTGATGGCACGGTGCATCGTTTGCCCAAGGATGAAACCTGGCACTTCATGATGGGTGGTCCGGAAGGCGCGATCGTCTCCGAATACGCAACCTATCACGATGGCAACGGCTTGCGTTTCTCCTGCCCGAATGTGGCATTCTAAGCCTTTTTAACCCAATTTCAACCTAACCTCAAGGAGTTTGAGCTATGAAGTATATGCACACCGGTATGATCGTCGGTGAAAAGATGCCGAACATGATGTACGTGGAACCTTTGAAAGTGTGGATCACCGACGCTTCTCAGGACAAGTACGCCATTGAATTCCTCTACTTCGAACCCGATTCGCCGATGGCTGCCGCAATCCAGGAACAGCCTCACGTCGCTTATCAGGTGGAAGACATCGATGCCGCCCTCGAAGGTAAGGCCATCCTTTGGAACAAGATGGACATCGGCAATGCCTATATCGCATTCGTGTACGATAACGACACGGTGGTCGAATTCTATCAGAGCAAGTAATTAACCCCTGTTAACAGCATACGAGGATAGTATTATGCCGATGAAGAAGTTTATGAATGATCCTGCAAACCTCACCGCAGAAATGTTGGAAGGTCTTGCACTCGCTTACGCTGACAAGGTGAAGCTTGTCAACGAACGTATCGTGGTGCGTACCACCCCGAAGGCTGAAGACAAGGTCGCTTTGATCTGCTTCGGTGGCACGGGTCACGAACCTGCTATGCACGGTTTCGTGGGTGAAGGTATGGCTGACGCCGCTGTCGCTGGTGACGTCTTCGCTGCTCCTGGCGGCCCCAAGGTGTTCGAAGCCATCGATATGTTCAAGCGTCCTGCTGGCGTCATCTTGTTGACCCTCAACCACAACGGTGACCGCATGGCCGCTCGCAAGGCCCTCCGCCTCGCTGAAAAGGCTGGTATTGAAAACGTCAAGGAAATCATCGTTCAGGAAGATATCGCTCCTGGCATCGATGCTGATCCGGAAGATCGTCGTGGCTTGGGCGGCTGCATCCCCTTGATGAAGGTGATGGGCGCTGCTTGCGAAGCCGGCAAGTCGATTGACGAAGTGCTCGCAATCGGTCAGGCTTTCCACGCTCAGTTGGCAACCCTCTCGGTGGCACTCAAGGTCGCAACCCATCCTCAGAACGGCGCTGAAATCGGCGCTTTGGCTGATGACGAGATGGAAATCGGCATGGGTCAGCACGGCGAAGGCGGCGGTGGCGTCATGAAGATGCAGTCCGCTAACGAAACCGCTAAGATCATGGTGGAACGCCTCGTGGCCGCAACCAAGTTGCAGTCTGGCGACCGCGCCCTCTTGATCATCAACGGTTCGGGTGCTACCACGGCAATGGAAATGTTGATCTGCTATCGCGCCGCCGCAAAGGTGTTGATGGGCATGGGCATCTCCTTGGTGGATGGTCAGGCAACCGAACTCCTCACCGTGCAGGAAATGGCTGGCTTCCAGATGATTCTCGCCAAGGTCACGCCTGAAACGGATGCCCTCCTCAAGGCTAAGGCTAACGCTCCTTACTGGGTGTGCAACGGCTAAGTCGCAAGGGGTGAAGGTGGCTTCACGGTGCCTTCACCCTCCGCTTCTCTTTAATTGAAGGACACATTCACTTATGACGCTTGAACAATTTAAGGAAATTTGGAAGAAGGCTCAGGTTGACATCAATGCCAACGAAAAGCGCTTCTCCGAACTCGACGCTGCAACCGGTGGCGACGGCGACCATGGCACCGCAATCGTGGCTGCTTTGAACGCTATCGTTCACGCTGAAGGCGATGATTTCAAGAGCTACATCACTGACATGGCTGAAAAGTTGGAAACCGAAGCTTCGGGTTCCACCTCCTCGCTCTACGGTGCATGGTGCGAAGGTATGGCTGACGCTGTTGAAGCGGGCAAGACCGAACTCGATGCAGACGAAATCGCTGAAATGTTCGAAGGCGGCTTCGATGAAATCTGCTGCGTCACCAAGGCTCGCAAGGGCGACAAGACCATGATGGACGCACTCCAGCCCGCAACCGAAGCCCTCTTGGCGGCTAAGGATCAGGGTGAAGCAGGCATGTTTGCTGCTGCTGCCGCCGCCGCTAAGGCAGGTTCGGAAGCTACGGCTCAGATGCAGGCTAAGTTTGGTCGCGCACGCAACCTCGGCGAACGCTCCATTGGCGCAATTGACGCAGGTTCTGCTTCGATGGCCGTGATCTTCGCCGCTTTCGCCTAATGTATTCGCTTTAGATCTTAACTCCCAATACAAAGGAAACTGACCATGGCAGATATGGACAATTTTAAGGAAGCCTCCTCGTTTGGTGTGGGCACGCCTCAGAAGACCATCGGCTTCCCGCTCAAGGGTTGCTCGAACTTGGAATGGGGCATGAAGAACCGCCTTTCTCGCATCTTCAACCCCAAGGACGGTAAGTCGTTGATGTTGGCTTGCGACCACGGCTTCATCATGGGCCCGACGGGCGGTGTGGAACGCGTTGATCTCTCGATCGTTCCGT
>JAFYMU010000009.1 GCA_017548245.1 Kiritimatiellia bacterium
ATAGACCGGATTCAAGGGCGAAACATAGGCGCGGTCGCCGATAAAGTGCACCGTTCCCACCACGTCACGCACCGAGGTGGCTTCAATGGTCTTAATCACGCCCACGGGGTCTGAACGGTCACCCTTGCGGTAGGTCACCGTCACACGGTCACCATGGATTGCACGGCCGACATCGTAGCTTTCAACGAAGACCTGCTGTCCCGTTTCCTCATTCGTTACGATGCCTGCGCCACTGCGCGTCAATCGCAACACACCGGTCATCGAACCGACACCCGTGCCTGCGCGATAGTAACCGCGACGCTTCTCAATCAATTCACCACTGCGCACCATCTCTCGCAATAAGGCGGGGAGACGTTTGGCAGTTTTTCCACGCAACCCCAACGTTTTGATAATCGCTGGTACACAGAAAACCGTTTCAGGTTCACTCTGAAACAAATAACGTATGGCTTGTTCTTCAATGTTCATATCCGTACATTATAACAAAGGAACGCGGGATGGGGAAACGAAAAATGCGAATCCGCGCCGATGAAGTCGCAGAAAGGGAGGGCGCGAGGGGTGTTTTGGGGGTAAAAAAGGGCAGGAGAGTGACGATTTGGGGCGGAATAATGCCCATCGGTGTATGAAAAAAGTTGCAGAAAAGTGATAAAGCGTGATATTCTATAGAGATATTTCATTTGGCAAGTTGGATTTTGCAATCCAGTTGACCAATGTTGAAGACTCCAGCAAAGGAATGAATAATGGCAAGTGATGATGCAATTGAAGTCAATGGCGTAGTGGTGAAGGTGCTTCCTGCCACGATGTATCGCGTTCGTTTGGAGAATGGCCACGAAGTGTTGGCGCACATCTCTGGCAAAATGCGTAAGTTCTTCATTAAGATTGCCACGGGCGATAAAGTGACGCTCGAGATTTCTCCCTACGATTTGACCAAGGGACGCATTATCTACCGTCATAAGGCGTAATTCGTTGCGTATTCTCTTTGCTCTTTTCTGTTTTTGTTTTGCCTTTACGTTGAGGGCAACAGCGATTGCTGTTGTCCATGCGGAGCTTTCGGTTCCAGAGGCAGAACGCCGTTTTGCAAAGTCCTTAGCCACCCATGTCCAACGTTGGTACGATGAGGCTGGGGTGAAGACGGCCTTGATTCCCGATAAGACGCTCACCGCCTCCTCGCCGTACAAATTGGTCATCTTGGTGGACTGCTACCAGCCGCCCGCCTCGGTGGTCTCCACGGTGAAAGCGTTGTTAAAACGCGGTACGCGCTTTGTGGTCTGCTATTCGGCTTCGCCTGAATTGGCGGCGCTCTTCGGTTTGAAACCCGGCAGCTACGTACGAAGCGATGATGGCGCGTGGAGTTCGATGTCCTTTGGCGCCGATAAACCCCAGGGCGCGCCCGTCACCATCTTGCAGACCAGTACGAATCTCTTTACGGTGCTGCCCACGCAAAAGGAGACGCGTTCCGTCGCGTGGTGGTGCAATCGTGCAGGGAAGCGAACCGAAACGGCGTGGTGGCGAACGGCTCAGGGTTCCTATTGGATGACCCATGTCCTCTCGGGCGATGGGGATGAAACAGGAAAGCAGCGTTTATTGCTCTCAATTGCCGCGGAATCGGTTCCTGATGTGTGGAACCAAGCCGCGCGTCACTGTTTTAACCAGGCCTTGATTGCCATTAAGGATGGCTCCTTCTTGAAGCGCACTTGGAGCTTGCCAAAGACCTCCGAACGTCGTAAGCAGTTGGATAAGCTCTTCGAGTTGATTCGCCAAATGCAGATTAAGACGCAGCGTTTGGTTGAGGCACGCGCCGGTTACGAGGCCTATCAGAGTGCCCGTGATTTGCAGGATGTCATTGCGCGTGCGTATGGCATGACCTTTTGGAGCCGCCCTGGCGAAATCATCGGGGTGTGGGATCATTCGGGACGCGGCCTCTATCCCGGCAACTGGGAAAAGACGGCAAAGCTATTGGCCCTCGCGGGTGTAACCGATGTCTATGTGAATGTCGCGGGTGCGGCATTTGCCCTCTATCCCTCTTCTGTTTTACCGCAACGTACCCCTGGAAACGCCCTCGCTGAGGCGGTTGCTGCGTGTAAAAAACATGGCCTTCGCGTCCATGCGTGGATGTTGTGTTATTCGTGCAGTAGCCCTGCCAAGGGGGCTGTGGATGCCTTTAAGAAAAAGGGGTGGACGCTTCAGGATGCGAAGGGGGCTGACCTCAATTGGTTGGATCCCACCCATCCTGATGTGCGCGATTATCTCACCGACGCCGTGATTGAAATGGCCGCAAGCGGTGTGGATGGCATTCATTTGGACTTTATCCGGTTTCCCGATTTACCCTCCTCGTTGGGCCCACGCGTTCGTGCGCGCTTTGAGGCGGCTCGTGGTAAGGCCTCGAATTGGCCGAAGTGCATTACCGAAGCCAATGGCGCACGCCGTCAAGAGTTTTTGCGTTGGCGTGAGGAACAGGTGGCCAATACCGTGCAGACGATTCGTTCGCAATTGCGTACCAAGGCTCCGAATGTCCAACTCTCTGCCGCGGTCTTTGGCAAGTATCCAGCCTGCGCTGATAGCGTTGGACAAAACTGGATTTCGTGGTTGCGCACGGGTCTCATTGACTATGCCATGCCGATGAACTACACCGAAAATATGGAAGCGCTCAACGATTGGTTGGGTACTCAGACCGCTGATGCACGCTTGGCTTCCAAGATTGTGAGTGGTATTGGTGTGACGGCCGCTGAAAGTCGTTTGGGTCCCATTGAGGTCTTGCGTCAAGTTGAGGCAGCACGCTTGAAGAAGTGCAAGGGCTTTGCCTTGTTTGACTTGGATGAAACCCTGCGCCAGCGCATTTTACCGGTTCTTTCTGTTGGAGTAACAAAACAATGAGTTTCGACTCGCTCTTTAAGGATGCACGTGCGGTTGCAACGGCTTGGTTGACGGCTTGCACCCATCACGAACCCTTTGCAGATGCCCCTGGCTACGTGGCTTGGACCTATTCGCGCGACGCACGCCACAATGGCACCTTGGAATTGATTGACGATCCCGAACTCTCGCAGGGGCGCAACCGTTTTGCTGTCTCCGTGGCCTTGGAATTGCCGCCGGTGCGTTCGGTTGAAGATGCCTTGGTGCTCTTTAATTTGGCAGATTGGTTGGATGGAATCACCGTGGTCACCAAGGAATTTGGCGCAGAGGGTGCCTTGATGTTGCAGAAGAAGGGTGCTTTGGCTGATTTCTCTGAAGCCACGTTGAATGCCGTCTTCCGTGACCTCGCCGAAGCCAAAAAGTACTTTGAAGAACTCTAATTCAGCGTTCTTTCAACGTAGACAAAACAAAAAAGGCATCCAATCGGATGCCTTTTTTGTTGTCTTGCGGGGTTATTGTCTTAGGGGTGCGTTTAGAGGGCCAGCATGCGTTCAACGCAAGCGCGGGCATCTAAGACGAGTTCGTCGGGAACCGTGACGCGGCAGGTCTCGTCCCACGTTTCCAAGACGTGCAAGATTTGTTCGAGGGTGGTCAAGCCCATGTCCACGCACTGGATGGGACGCAAGGAGTAGATTTTGCGGCCGGGCAACTGCTTGAGGCGGCTGACCAAGTGCTCTTCGGTTCCCACAATGAAGGCGCGGTCAAGGTCGGCACGATGAATGGCATCGATGATGTTCTTCGTCGAACCCGTTTGGTCGGCCAATGCGGCCACCGGACTCGGGGCTTCAGGGTGGATCAAGAGTTCGGCTTCGGGGTGGGCGGCACGTGCAGCCATCACATCACCCGTGGTGTAGCTCGCGTGAATCGGGCAGCAACCATCCCAAGCAATCAAGCGTGCCGAACGCATCTGCTCATCGGTCAAACCGCCATTCGGCAGGTCGCGATGCCAGACTGCCACCGCATCGGCTGGATAACCGAGTTCGCGCATAATGTTGGTGCAGAGGTGTTGGTCTGGGGCAAAGAGGATGCGATGACCCAAGTCCAAGAAGTGTTTGACCACGTGGTGACCATTACCCGAGGTGCAGGCCGAACCCCCATGCTTGCCACAGACCGCCTTCACTTCGGCATTCGAGTTGACGTAGACAATCGGGGTCAACGGTACTTCAGGGAGGGCGGCTTGCAAGGTCTGCCAAGCGGCTTCAAGCCCCTTGCCATCAGCCATATCAGCCATCGGGCAACCTGCATCAGGTGCGGGTTGCCACACGCTACGACCATTGGCGCGACCGGTTTCATCGCGAACCAAAATGTCGGCTGTCTCAGCCATAAAGCGCACGCCACAGAAGACAATGCGTTCGGCATTCGAACGTGCGGCCAAACGGGAGAGTTCCAACGAGTCGCCCACCGCATCGCAGCACGAGACAACGCTAGAGTCTTGGTAGTGGTGGCCGAGCATTAACAAACGGTCACCCCACGCTTCACGAATGGCGGCAATCTTTTCCAAAAGAGCGTCTGGGTTCATACCTGTTCCTCGGAGAGTTCGGCGTGGCGAATCCCCTCATCATTCAACGTTAACTTCAAATGTAAGCGCGTCGGCACTTCAAGGTCTAAGACTTCAGCGGCTTTTTCGGGCCATTCCATCACGAGGCGAGCCCCGTTTTCAAGGGCATCTTCAAAGCCGAGATCGTAGAGACCATAGGGTGTCGCGAGACGGTAGAGGTCGTAGTGGACCAATTTGCCGCCCGTCGGCATCGGATATTCATTGGCGAGCGTAAAGGTGGGACTTGTGACGGTGCGGGTAATCCCAAAGACACGTGCAAGGGCTTGCACAAAGGTGGTCTTTCCTGCGCCGAGGTCTCCCGATAGCAAGAGCACACTGCCAGGTTTGAGCAGTGTGCTAATCGCTACAGCCAATTGGGCCGTATCCTCAAGGGAGGCTAACGAACAAGTGTATGGAAGCGTCATGCTTACATCACGCGTTCGACCGTGATTTCGGGGTCGAGTTCTTCGCGCAAAACGCGTTCGATACCGCTCTTCAACGTCATCATGGCGTGCGGGCAGCAACCGCAAGCACCGCGCAAACGCAAATGGACGGTCTTGTTTTCAATATCCACCAATTCCAAATCGCCGCCATCTGCCTGAAGCATGCCACGGAGGGTTTCAAGTTTAGCAGCAATCTGTTCGTTCAAATTCGTCATAACAATCAATCCTTTCGATAACTTCACTAGTATACCATAAAATAAAAAGGGCGGGGGTCGTTGGGAATGCTTTTTTGCGGGCTTTTGTTGGAGAAAACGCAATCCGCATTAACCGCGTGGGTGGGCGTGGTGGTAGGTCTCGGTGAGGTGTTCCAACGATAAATGGGTGTAAATTTGAGTGGTGGCCGGAGAGGTGTGGCCCAGAAGTTCCTGAACGGCACGGAGGTCGGCGCCATGGGTCAAGAGGTGGGTGGCAAAGGAGTGGCGCAGTTTGTGGGGCGAGAGGTTGGGGGAGAGGCCTGCTTGCGCGAGCCAGTGCTTCATAAAACGTTCAATGGAGCGCGTGGTTAAACCTTCTCCGCAATTATTCAAAAAAACAGGCGCTTGGGGATTGGTTGACGCGGGCCAGAGTGTCAGCGCTTTTGCCTGCATGGCGCGGATGGTGCGAACCGCAGGGTCGCCCAACATGCAGAGGCGTTCCTTATTGCCCTTACCTCGGACAATGCAGGTGCCAGCATGCAATTGGAGTTGCGCGTTCGTCAATGCCGCAATCTCTGCAACACGAGCGCCTGTGCTATAGAGCGTTTCAAAGAGGGCGATGTCGCGCAAAAGGAGAAAGTGTTTAATGGGATTGAGCGTTGCCCCTTCGACCGAACACGCTTGCCGCAGGGCTTCCACGGGCGCATTGAGGAGGCGAACGACCTCTTCTTCGGTGAGGAGGGTGGGGAGCTTCTTCTCGCGAATCGGCGGACGTAAGGCTGAGAAGGGGGAGGCTTTAACCGTCTTTTCAATGACTAAAAAACGGTAGAACGACCTTAGCGAGGCGAGTTTGCGTGCCGTTGAGGTGGGTTTTGCACCGGTTTTGGCATACGCATAGAGGAATTGCTTCGCGTCGGCGCGTGCAACTTGGTCCCACGGAAGTGGAAAGGGCAATTCGTCCCACATAAAGGTGACGAATTGCCCAATATCGCGCACATAGTTATGCACCGTGTGTGCACTGCTATGGCGAACCGCTTGCAACCAACCCACGAACCGCTTCACGGACGGTTCGTCCGCAATATCCGTTCGCGACGAAAAGGTGGTTAAGGTGTGCTGGTTGCGGTTCACAGTGGTTTATTCAATGACAATGAAGGTCGAAAGGCCCTGAATGCCAAAGCGTTCCTGCGTTGGACGGATGGCCTTGTCGGCGAGATCCATGCGCACCTTCAAGACTTCAAAGCGCTTCAACTCTTCCTGCACAGCGGGTTCGGTGAAGGTCGAGGCTTCCATCTGGTCGCACGCCTTGCAAGCAGGACCCCAGAAGTCGAGCAACACGGGTTTGCCTTCGGCGCGTGCTTCGGCAATGGCGGCTTCGATGGCCGGGAGGTCAGCAGAGTCCAATCCTTCATGCGGCAAGAGGGTCTTGACTGCGGTCCAACCGTAGTAGCCTGCGAAGAGGAAGACGATGACGGCAAAGATCTTCTTCACCCACACCATCCAAGCGCCCGGACGCGGCAAGAAGGTGAGGCCCGCACCTGCGATTGGCCACGGTGCAGCCATGCCGAGACCCAACACGAAGGGGAGGCAGAGGGCCCAGTAGGCGCCTTCGGCCACATAGTCCGTGGTGAGCAACAAAACCGCAATCAAAATCGGCGCCACGCAAGCACCGGCCAAGATGGCGCTCACAGCACCTGCCACAAAGGCGGCGATGGTGCCC
>JAFYMU010000117.1 GCA_017548245.1 Kiritimatiellia bacterium
CAACCTGTTAAAACCTTAACGCAAAGTGGCAATCTTCGCCATAATCTCCTGCGCAATCTCCAACTTGGAGCGCAGCGAGATGGCTTCGCGTCGGCCATCAGGGAAGAGCAAGGTCACACAGTTCGTATCCGTGGCGAACCCTGCACCCGGAGCCGTCACATCATTGGCGACGATGAGGTCTAGCCCCTTCTCGCGCAACTTGCGTTCGGCCTCGGGTTCGGGCGTTCCCGTCTCTGCGGCAAAGCCCACAAAGATGCGGTTTCCCTTCAACGGGCGAATCGTCTTCAAGATATCCGGATTGCGCACCAACTTCAGCACGCCATCCATCCCAGCCTTCTTCAGTTTCACGGGCGAACAGACCTCTGGGCGCCAATCGGCCACGGCCGCACAAGAGATATAGACATCCGCCTGTGGCAAATGCGTTTCCACTGCGGCCAACATCTCCAGCGCCGTCTCCACATCCACGCGCGTCACGCGTTCGGGCGTTGGCAACGTCACCGGGCCTGCAATCAAGGTCACCTCATGGCCCGCAGCCTCAGCCGCTTGCGCGAGGGCAAACCCCATCTTACCCGTGGAACGATTGGAGATGAAGCGAACCGGATCCAAGGGTTCGCGCGTCGGGCCAGCAGTAATCAACACTCTCATCGCAAGGTTTACCTTTGCTTACTCTTTCCACCCACGAGGCGCTTCCGCATCCACATTCTTACAATGGCGAAGGGTCAACCATTGTTGATGCCAATGATAAGGCGCATAGGTATCTGTTTTGACGAAGGTATTATCCTTAATCACGAGACCATCCACACTCTTGGCAAAGACAAGGGGTTTGTCAAACGCCGCAAAGACATTGTCCTTAATCGTGATATTACGATGCAAATAGGGCGAATCTTCCTTGATTTCAGGAATTTCAGGGCAGATACTAATGACCGCTTCCGTGAATTGGAAGGGCGAGGTCAACGTATTCACAAAGGTGTTTTCAGCAATGAGCACATCGGTGCAAGCACCCGTTTCATACCAACCATTGCAGTCACCGCAGAGCAAGATACCACTGCCCGAGATATGATCAAAGATATTGTTCGTGCAGACGACCTTTTGCGGCGTTGAGAAAAGGGCGCCACGGGCACGGTTATCCATCACGATGTTACCATCAAAGACCACCGAGGGCGTACGCGAAAGATTTTCAATGCCAAGCGCCACCTGCGTGGGATCCACCGTTTCAGGAAGCGCATTCTTAAAGGTTAAACGGAAGAGCTTGGCGCCGTCAATCGTGGGTTGATCCACAGGCGTAATCGAATCCAAGCTATTTTCCGTGTCATACATCATCGCCATTTCACGCGACTTGATGAAAATCACCTTTTCACCCGGGGTTCCCCAAGAGAAACCATAAGCCTGCGGATGCATGTAAGCGCACTCCAACGTCTTGTCATCAATGCGCTTCTGAACACGCAAATAGGTGCCATGCACGTTAATCGCGTCATCCATCATCCCCTGATAGACGCCATCCTTCGAGACGATTTCGCCCCAGCAACCCGAGAAGTGCGTAGCGTCAGCCTGCGTCGAGAAGAAACGCCCCTTCGCCTTATTCGGCACCACCTTAAAGGTATCCAACGTGATATCCTTTGTGCTCTGGCAGAGCAAACCCATACCATCGGCATAGTGCACCGTCACATTCTTCAGCGTCACGTCCTCCGAATCGGAAATCACAAACCCCGGAGCCGGACGTTCCCACACGCGCAACGCGAGATGTTGGCCAGCCTTAAAGGCAGGATGTGCGCACTGTGCCGCCGTAAAGGAGCCATCGCCATTATCCGTCACCTTACCAAGATTGAACCCGATATCACTCGTCTTGTACGCAATACGGCCATCGGCTTCGAACAAAATGCCGCCGCCCGAAGACTTACGGAAGTCATAACCCTTAAAGTACAAGCGACCCGAAGCATCCAATTCAGGATACGAACCCGCAATCGGCTTAAAGGTCACCGACTGAGCCGCCGGATCCACGGCCGTAAAGGTCACCTGCGTGATGATCGGCGTTTCGTAATCCACCGTCACATCCTTCACGCGGACATTTTTGGAATTCCAAATACCCATCGGCAAGATACGGCCACGCAAATTGAAGAAGGCACCCTTACCCGCCACCGCGACATTCTGCTGATCCTCCAACGGCAAGAAGACCTTACGCGGATTCACCTGGTCATGGTTCGAAATGAACCACGTGCGCGTCTGGCACTGTTCCGTTCCAATATCATAGACACCCGGTTGGAACACGATGCGCTTGCGATCAGCCTTCGAAGCCTTCACATCCGCAAGCAAACGTTCCACATCAGCCGCCACAAAGGTCTTCCCCGGCGCGATGCCATAATCAGCCGCCTCAAACAGCGCGGTTTTAACCTTTTCGCGACCTGCGAAACCCACGCTCGTCAACGCGGCCACGGCCGCCATTGTCATCCACTGCTTCAACATAACCTGCCCTTTCATTACAGCATCCACGGTTGATACGTCTCACGTGCCAACGGGTTCACCGTGACCTCATACGACTCCCCTTGCGGAGGAATCACCCGAACGATAATGTCCGTCAGCGCCCCCTTATCACCATAATCGGAGATAATCGATGCCGCCAACAGTAAATCCGCTTGCGAAATCTCACCCAAAACCGCCGCCGTCGGCCCTGGAATATTCACGGTATGCAGAATCAAACGACCTTCCTTCTGCAACCCCTTCAGCGTCAAATTATCCATGCGGTTGCGCCCAACAATGATACGTCCCCCGCCCGGCAAACGGAACTGACGCGAAAAACGGAGCAACTCCACATCCGCCACCGGCGGAATTCCCTCCGTATGATCAAAGAGATCCCGCAACTTACGGCAAAAGCCCTTTTCAGTCAACAAACAACCACCCGCAGGCGACGGATACTCCTTCAACCCGTAACGGCGCACCAATTCCATCTGCGGCTGACGATTACGCCCCGAAATAGCACCCAAGCGCGAACGGTCAATGCGCCCATCCTCTTCCGGCACCGTTGGATCCAAGAGCTGCGCCGAGAGCGGACGCAACAAAAAGCCCTCCAAACCCGACGACTTCGCCACCGTATCCAAGCTCTTACGATTCTGCGACATCGGACGCTGATTCAACACCTCACCCGTGGAAACGAAATCGTAGCCCCCCTCACGCATAAACTCCCCTGCACGACGAATCATCGCCGCATGGCAGTCAATACACGGATTCATCGCCCCACCAAAACCATGCGGCGGATTGCGAACCAACGACAAGATATCCTGCGAAAAATCAAGAATATGCAACTTCACGCCCAACTGTTGAGCAGCCTTCTCCGCCGACGCCGTTCCAAAAAAGGGACTCTTAAAGACCACACCCTCCATCTCGATCCCCTGTTCGCGCAACAAACAAATCGCCAACATGGAATCCAAACCACCACTAAGCAAAGAAATACCGCGGACCATAATGACCTATCCTTAAAATAAGAAATCCTCAACTATCCAATAGTGTAACAAAGAAAGAGAATCCACAACCCCCATCCACAACTTTTTCCACCCCCTATCATTCTATAAAGCACCTCGCTTTTTAATGGCACCTTCGGTCGCCCCGCGCCCTGAAGTTCAGGGTTTCGGGTTACGAGGAACTGCCAGTGTATTTACCGCAAGCTCCGCAATCTTATCTATTCCGATTGGCTATAATTGTGCCGTCTTTTTGATATCAAAGGAGTTATTAAAAAGATGTCCTACAAGGGTGGCCACCCTTGTAGGACAGGCGTAAGAGCGAAGCAATCTGGTGCCGTGAATAAACATGAGCACGTTTGTAAGTCCGCTCTGCGCCTACTTATCACTCCGAATTATTGATTGAACCGTATTTAACCTACGAGTTCGCAGATAAGTAAGGACCATTATAATGGAAAAC
>JAFYMU010000118.1 GCA_017548245.1 Kiritimatiellia bacterium
AGCAGAGGCGACCAAGGGTGGTGATGCCGAGGATGAGCACAACGAGTGCAACGAGGGCAATGACGAGTTCGGCAAGGGCTTGGCCGTGGCGCGCAGAGGATGTTAAAAAACAACCGCCTTGTCCCTTGTGAAGGGCGAGGCGGTGCGTTTGAATCATGCGATAAGAGGAGGCCATGTGAAGGAGGCGAGGGGCCCGCTTACAGGCCTGTGTAGAGACGCGTGATGAGGCGTTCGGGCAAGCCGGCGCGCTTGATGCGTTGGACCGCCGATTCAATATCATAGTCTACGCGGCGGAACTCAATCGAGAGATTTTGCAAACCCTCTGCCGAGAAGATGAGGTAACACGCCTGCGGGATGCCATCACGCGGTTGGCCGACCGAACCCACGTTGATGAAGTAGTTGCCTTGTTCCAAGAGGCCATTGGCGGCATCGAGTTTGGTAATGCCATGATAGGCGCCTGTGGTCGTCTTACGGAAGATGCAGGGCACGTGGGTGTGACCATGGAAGCAGACGCGGGTGTGTTGGAAATTAAAGCTATCTTCGGCGTCTTGGCGGTCAAAGGCGTAACGGAAATGTTCGGGGCTATCCAAGGTGGAGTGAACAATCGTAAAGCCCATCATTTTGGTTGAGAGCGGAAGATTGTAGAGCCACTGCGTATCCTCTTCCGAGATATTGCGACGCGTCCATTCAATGACGCTGGCGGCATTGGGTTGGAAGTCGTCCAAGTCCACCGAGGGGTCCGAACAGTAGTGGTCGTGGTTGCCCTTGACCACCTTGCAACCCAATTCACGGATGCGTTGGATACATTCACGAGGGGCGGCGTTGTAGCCCACCACATCGCCTAAGCAAACAAACTCAGAGACACCCTGGCTATGCGCGTCCGCAATCACGGCATCAAGCGCTTCAATATTGGAGTGGATGTCACTAATGATAGCGTAACGTCTAGCTTTCGCCATAAAATAACTTTCAATTGAGACGCAATAAGGCGGCGGCAAAGGTCAAGTCAAGTGCCGTTGTAATCTTGGGGTTCGGAGTGGCCGATTTGACCAAACGAACGGGTTCGCCCGCGGCTTCCAAGACGGAGGCGTCATCGGTGTAATCAATGTCGCGATTTGAAGCATACTGCTGATAGGCGGCGATGACCTTGTCTGCGGCAAAGGTCTGCGGCGTTTGGACGGCCCACAGCGTTGAACGGTCGGGCGTTGCGGTGACCAAGAGATCTTTGCCCGCTTCCTTTACGGTGTCCACCATCGGCGTGGCGGCAATACCACTGCCATACTTGCGTGCCGATTTGAGCGTATCGCAGATGAGTTCGGGCGTGACACAGGGTCGTGCAGCATCGTGGATGACCACATACTGCGTTTCACCCACGTTGACTTCCTTCAATGCTGCCGCCACAGAATCCTGACGACGTGCACCGCCGACCACAATCGTATCCAACTTACGAATGCCAAACATCGACTGAAGGCCACGTGCCGCACCCACCTGATCCTTGCGCACCGTAAGAATAATCCGATCCACCTCTTTACAGGCTTCAAAGGCTAGGAGAGACCACGCAACAACAGGTTTGGGGCCGAGCGACAAGAAGCACTTGTCCATTCCTGCGCCCATACGCGTGGCGCGTCCAGAGGCTAAGATAATTGCTGTGACCGTGGCCATGTCCGATTCCTTTCAGAGGTTGGAAGACGGTGGCTCTGTGACGTGTGGGGGCGTCACAGAGATCAGCTTCGGATTATTTCGCTTTCTTCTTTTTCTGTGTTGCACGGGCGACTTGCGGCGGAATGCGTTCAATCACCAATGCAGAACGTGCGGGCAAGTAGAGACGAATCGCAAAGCAGCGTTCGTTTTCACGATCAATGGTCGTGAGCGGGAATTCCTGTCCCTGGATGACGCGATTGAAGCCGCCAAAGGCCTCCGCATCGGTATCCAATGCGTGACGGAAGACGCCGGGTGGCACAATCAACGGATAATCCACGAGGGACTGTTCGGAGTGGAAGTTGAAGATGAAGAGCAATTCACCGCGCATGAAGGCCAAGACCTTGGCTTCATCATTCGCATAAATGCGACGCGGGTAGGTGTCTTCAAGCGCCTTGCGACGGTTGACAATCAACTGCATCATGGCTTCATCAAAGTCGCCCAACCCCTTGAAGCGCAACGTATCATTGTCGCGCAACGACCACTGACGGCGTGCGTAGTGGTAGCTATTGTTATTGCCTTCGCGCGGGAAGTCAATCCATTCGGGGTGGCCAAACTCGTTGCCCATGAAGTTCAAGTACGCACAGCAACAACCCAAGGTCGCCAAACGTGCCATCTTGTGCAAGGCTAAGCCGCGGTCGATAAGGAGATTTTGCGAACCCTTATGCATGGCTTCGTACATCTCTTTATCAATCATCTGGAAGATAAAACTCTTACCACCAACGAGGGCCTGGTCATGCGATTCAACGTAGTTTACCGTGCGTTCATCGGCGCGACGATTGGTGAGTTCGTGCCACAAGAAGTTGACCGACCAGTCTTCGTCGCGGATATCGCGCACCAACTTGAACCAACATTCCGGCACGCCCATCGCCATGCGATAGTCAAAGCCGATGCCCTTTTCTTCAATAGGTGCACCAATGCCAGGCATACCACTCACATCTTCTGCGATGGTCAAGGCGTCAGGGCGCACCGTATGAATCACTTCATTGGCGAGCGTCAAATAGGCACAAGCATCTTCGTCAACGGTGTCATCGAAGTACATGCCGTAGTTCGAGAAGTCAACGCCGAGGCCGTGGTGGAGATAGAGCATCGAGGTCACGCCGTCAAAGCGGTAACCATCAAAGTGGTATTCGTCCAACCAGAAACGGCAGTTGGAGAGCAAGAAGTGCAGAACGTCGGTCTTGCCGTAGTCAAAGCAACGCGAGTCCCATGCATCGTGCCAACCGCGCGAGCCGTCATGGAAGTATTGATAGGCGGTGCCGTCAAACTTTGAGAGGCCGTCACGTTCATTCTTCACCGCGTGCGAATGGACGATGTCCATAATCACCGCGATGCCCATGCCGTGCGCCTTGTCAATCAACGCCTTGAGTTCTTCAGGCGTACCAAAGCGCGAACTGGCGGCAAAGAAACTCGAGACGTGGTATCCGAAGCTGCCGTAGTAGGGGTGCTCCATGATCCCCATGATCTGCAAGGTGTTGTAACCTGCCGCCTTAATGCGCGGCAAAATCAACTCTGCAAATTCGGTATAGGTGCCCACGCCTTCTTTTTCCTGCGCCATACCAATGTGCGCCTCGTAGATGACGGGCGCAACAGGCGGACGCACAAAGACGTTTTTCCAACGGTAGGGACGCGGTTGCCACACCTGTGCGGCAAAGAGTCCAGTTTGCGGATCTTGCACCACGCGACGGGCATACGCAGGGATACGTTCGCCACGGCCACCTTCCCACAGCACTTCCAAACGGTAGAACTGTCCATGGCAGAGCGCGTCTTCGGGGCCACGCCATTCAAAGACGTCGCGACCGGGAATGCGAACCGCCTGGAATTCGGGGCGCACTTCCCAATTCGAGAAGTCGCCCACGAGCCAAATCTGGGTGGCATTAGGTGCCCATTCACGGAAAATCCAACCATCCTTGGTGCGACGCAAACCGTAATATTCGTGTGCGCTTGCAAAGGAGGTTAATGCGGTTGCATCGGTCTTGCCACCTGTCAGACGGGCGATGGTGTCTTGGGCACGCTGCGCCCGACGTTCAATGACATCGGCGTAGGGCGCAAGCCAAGGATCGTCCAAAAGGCGCATGCGCGGAGAGGGCATCTTACATTCCCCCGTTGGTGTAAGGATTCTGGTTCTCGTTGCCGCCGTAGAAGAGGTCGGTCAACGGACGCTGCAACATGGCTTCGTAAATCTTGATGTATTCTGCTGCGCAAGCTTCGTGGTTGAAGCGCTGCTTCGCGTCAATCATGATGCGCGAGATCTGGGCTTCGCGGACATCGGTCGGCAAGCGATAGAAGTCCATCGCGCGGTCAATTGCCCATTCCAACCCTTCGCAATCGTAGAACTTGAACGGGAAGCCGTTACCCGTGTTCTTTTCCACATCGAGCAATTCCACCGTGTCATGCAAACCGCCGGTATCGTGCGCGATGGTGAGCGAACCGTAGATCGGGGCGACCATCTGCGGCAAACCGCAGGGTTCGAAGAGCGAGGGCATGAGCGTGAAGTCGCTGGAGGCATAGCCCAAACGCGAGATGTGTTCGTCGAAGTCCACCACAGCCAAACGACCATAGAGATTGTGGAAGCCGAGAATGTCGCGGAAGGCTTGCTGATAGGGACCATTGGCAACCACGGCGAACTGGATATTGTCGTCGCGATACTTTTCCAAAATCTTGTAGAGGATTTCGGTGAGCAACTGCGG
>JAFYMU010000119.1 GCA_017548245.1 Kiritimatiellia bacterium
AAGGTGTCATCGCGGGGCCGTTAGGCCACTGCGTCCGCGATGAGCGATCTTTGCAAGACTGCGGAGCTGGCGGAAATACACTGGCAGTCCTGCGGCGTAGTCGCCCTTGAGAACGAGCTCCAACAGTTCCTCCGCGCAACTAGCAACTAGCAACTAACAACCATCAACTAACAACTGCCCGAAGGGCTCGTTTCGTGTTTTCCGTGGTTAAAACCCGCCGTCTTATTCGGCGTTCGGCATTAAGATGACGCGGTCAATCATCACATTGGAGCCGCTCTTCTTGCGAATCTGCAACTGCAATTCGCCATCCAAGAAGTCCTCCATGTCCACGGGCAAGGTTAACCAATAGGCGCCTTCGGGATTCTCGGCGGTGACCCCATGGGGCGGAATCTCAAAACGGCGACCGCCATCAAAGGTGCCCTCTGCGGTTCGCTTGCCCTTGCTATCCGGATCGCGGAAGCGGACGAAGAGTTTACCACGGATGTTTTCGGTTCCCTTAAAGACCACCTTAAAGGCATCACCCACCCAATACTTGCCAGCGGCATCCGACCACGTACGCACCTTCTCGCCCGTGAGGTCGTAAGAGCCTGCGCTCAATTCGGCGTGATCTAAACGTTTGGCCCAGGCTTGGTCGCGATATTGCGACTCCTTAAAGGCAGCGCATTCAATGTAGACCGTGGCCTTCTTGAAGGCTTCGGGGCGCGGCGGTGCAACGCGTTTGGGCGGCATCAAGGTCTCGGCCAACCAAGCCTCCGTCACCGTTTCAGTGGGATTGAAGGCATCGGATGCCACGTAATCGGCCAACGAACGGCGCAACTGTTGGGCCTCGGGACGCTGCATTGAAAGGTCGGCACCGCAGACCAACAAGCGACCTTCGCCATGGCGCACCTCAAAGATGAGGCCCGCTAAGGCAGGTTTGTGGAAGTCCACGATGGGCATTGCCAACGGGGTGAAGGATGCCGAGAGACCGTCCAACTGGAAGACCTTGGCCGAATTGACCAAATGGTACCACTGCCAATCCTGCCAATCTTCGGTCGGGAAGTGCTTAAAGGCCGCGGCGTGGTGTTGGATTACCATGCCCAACGAGAGCGCGCGTTGGCCCGGGAACCACGTGGTGCTCCAGTAAACCGGCTTGAAGGAAGAGTGCAAGACGCGTTTAGGATTGCCCGACTGCGAGGCGTCAAAGAGGACGCGTTTGCCCGCCTTTAAGGCTGCCAAGGCGGTATCGTAATCATCGGTAAAGATGATGGACGGCGCGATTTCCGTTGGGATCGTCTGCGGATAGACCCAGATATTCCAACGGTTGTCGCCAAAGGTCAAGGTGTGACAAGCGGGAGCAGCCACCTCACGCAACGGCAATGCCAACTCTGCCACCGCGGTCAAGGTGCCCGGTTGCACCTGACAGGCCACCTCGCCCTTCATCCCTGCAAAGGTCCACGGCAAGGTGGCGCTGAAGGGACGTTCGCCATAGTGATGCACCAAGAGACGAACCTGTAAGGTCTCTCCAGTCTGCCACGTATCCTTTGCAAAGCGTGCCAAGGGAACCGTTTTTCCAAAGAAGACCGAACTCGGCACCATCGTTTCGGCGCCGGGTTTAACATCATAGAAGCTATCCAACCAACCGATCAGCGCCTCGCCCTGCCCCGAGTAGTCTTGAATTCCGAGCAAAGAGATGCCCGCACACGAAGGCGTACGCAAGAGGCTTTCGATTTCAGCCTTGTACATCAAGCGATTGGTCTTCAGAGACGAACGGTTAAAGTCCGGCACAAAGCGCATCACGCCTGCATCCACACTCTGCTGGCGCAAGATTTCAAGGTTCCACGGACGCAAAATGCCCGTGTACTTGGGGATTTCCTGATCAAAATTGGGATAGACGGGCCACTGGCCAATCTCGTGAGCAATCGTTGGCAAGGTGGTACGACGATAGAGCGCTTCGTAATCCCAGTCGGTACCCGGCGAGAGACGTTCGCGAATCATGCCGACACCCGGATAGGCGTGCGTCACGATAAAATCATCGTTCGGCGTAATCTGACGAGCGGTGGACGCCGCGTAGAGATGACGGCCATCGTAGGCTTTACAAGCGGCCATCCACTGATTTAAGACGGCAAAATTGGACGAACCGAGTTCGTTACCAATCGAGAGCGAGAAGAAGGAGGGTGCATTACCATAGGCATCCAAGATGCGGCGGAGTTCGTTCTGGACGAATTGGTCAACACTCTGGGGACCTGCGCCCAAGCCCTTCAAGTAAGGGAACTGTGCCGTCATCCAACCATCGATCCAGATACCCGCTTCGGGCGAGAGCAAGAGGCCCAATTCATCGGCGGCCTCAAAGGCTGCTTGCGGCGGGCACCACGTATGGAAGCGAATCTGATTTGCGCCCTGGTCTTGTTGCGCCTTCAAGAGCTTCAACCAGCCAGCCTTATCCATCACCGGATAACCCGTCAACGGGAAGTGACAGTTTTCCAAGTTACCACGGATAAACAAGGGATTGCCATTGATAAAGAGACGATTCCCCTCGCGCGTAAAGGTTCGGAAACCGATGCGCTGTTCGTAATGGTGCGCCCCCTGCTTCAACGTCACGGTGTACAACGTGGGCGATTCAGGGCTCCACGGTTGTGCGCCAGCAATGCGTGCAACCACGCGATTGGCCTCACGCGACAAGACTTCAACGGCGGCCTCTTGGACGGCGACTTCCAGTTGCGTAGCATCTAAACCGACTTCATCCTTCGGCCACGTAAGCGTAAAAGTGTCGCCATAAGGCGCATCGATGCGAACCGTCTTCAAGGGATTGTAGGGGCGCAATTCGAGTTTACCCAAGAGACCATTCCAACGCGTCTGCATTGAATCGCCATAGCTATGCGCCTTTTCGCCGATGGGATGAATCAAGCCATTGTCAACCGTGACGGCCAACTGATGGGTGCCCTTATCCAACGTTAAGGTGTAACGATGTGGCGTGGCGAGCGAATCGCAACTGCCCATCTCCTGGCCATTGACCTTGAGCGTGCTCTTCCACAAGACGCGTTCCAAGAAGAGTGCGTAGCGACCGGGTTCGGCCACCTCCACGGTGGTGGTGTAAACCGCTTCACCGATGTACTGATGCTTCAACGTTAAGGCGCCATACTCCGCCTTTTCAGCGGGCGACCCCAATTGCGCATCGGCTAAGGTGCCGGGCAAGGTGATGGCGGTGGATGCCCCACCCTTGAGTTGGACACGCCAGGCGGCTTGGCTGAGATCCAGCGTTGTCGCGTGGAGCATCATTGCATTCGCCAAGAGGACGGTCGCGCAAATTAACCCTTTGTACATCTCTCTACTCCTTCAATTAAGCATAAAATCGAATCACATCCGCAGCGAGGACCAACCCCGCGGTCGCGGTCACAGGCATGTACGAACCCAAGACGCCATTGTGCAACGGCTGAGCGGGTTCGGAAGACCAAACACAACGCACACCCTTAGTCACGCCACGCTGACGCAACGTTTGGCGCACCTGACGCGCCAATGGGCAGACTTGCGTTTTTGACAAATCGGTCACGTTAAAGGCAAGGGGATCTAGTTTACGAGCGGCACCCATGGCCGACCAAACAGGTAAGCCGCGCTGCACACAGCGTTCCAACAAGGCCACCTTGGCGGGCAAATCATCAATCGCATCCACAACAGCATCGGGTGCCACCGACTCCAAGAGCGCCTCCACCGAGGCCTCTGTAATAAATTGGCACGAGCCTGCAACCACACACGTTGGGGCGAGGTCGCGTAATTGTTGAACCGTGACATCGGTCTTCGGTTGGCCAACAACGGAGTGCGCGGCGAAGGGTTGGCGATT
>JAFYMU010000120.1 GCA_017548245.1 Kiritimatiellia bacterium
TCAAGCGTGTCGCGTTCCAAAAGTTGATCCAATGCCCGACCGACCGGTCCAGGCGTTCCATCACCCACTGGACGACCGTTGTACTGCACGACCGAAGCCACGTTCCACGTCGTGCCCACGACTAAAATCTCACGCGCTTCATCCAACTCCGCCTCGCGGATCGAACGAAACACCACACCCTTCACCAATTCCGGACCACACGCCTGCGCCAACTCTGCCACGCGCACCATCGTCGTTCCTGGCAACACTGTATCAGGCGTTGGGAAAACCAAGCGCCCACTCTTCGAGACAATGCCCACATTCTCCGTGGCACTCTCCGTGATATGGCCCTGATCATCCACGCCCACGACAAAATCAACCCCGTGCAACATCGCCTCTGCCTTCATCAAGGCGTTCGGGATGTAATTGCACGTCTTAATCGACGCCATGTACGGTTGCTTCGGCAAGACCAAACTCTTACGCAAGGTCGCCCCTTCGGGATGACGATGCATAAAGGGCATTCCCGCACCATACACCAAAATATACAACGCCGAGCCCGCGCTCTCCGCAGGCGCCACCCCCATCCCACCAGGGCCACGACTCAACACCACACGCACCGAACACATCGGCTGCGCTGCTAATTCCAACGCCTCTAAAATCAACTTGCGAATCGCATCAAAGCCCTTTCGGAAACCCAAGCCAATCGCATGCGCACTCCGTTGCATCCGATGCAAATGCGCATCCAGGTTATAGACCGCGCCATTGACGCACTTCAGCGTCTCAAACACGCCATCTCCACGATGCGTTAAATGATCATGAAACGGCACCTGCATCAAGGCAGTATCCGTCACATAACCATCCATTAGGCTTGAGTAAAAGAGATAATAAGGCACGGCTCCGGGAACCTCCGAAGCTCGTAAACGATCCAAATAGGCGTCTGCAGTAATTAGTTTCATTTCGTTAACGACACCCTTAGTATAACATATCCCACCAACCCTCAAACACATTCCTCATCAGATTCAAGCAAAAAATCACCCTTTTTACCCCCTCTACACCCCTCTTCTAGACACCGCTTCATCCAAGAATCACACATTCCTTACGGTGCCACTCAAAAAGAAACGCCACGTTCGTGGACGGTGAAACGGCAACGCCCCGAGGGTGAAGGCCGTTTGACCTGTTTTCAAAAGCACTGCAATTGAGGGTTGAAAAGCAGTGCTTTTGCTCATTAAAAGCAGTGCTTTCGTTGGTCAAAAGCAGTGCTTTTGCAGGAGCAAAACAAGTGCTTTTGAAATCGCCTTTTGCGTCGCAGCCACCACCCTTGCAACAGACAAAATCGGCCACATTCGCTGAAACGTAACCCTATCGCGCCAGAGGTCAGCCATCACATCACCCCCTTTTCAGTCCGCCTCTCACGTGCTTCATCCGCCAATCCCAGTGCAATCCTCGGCCAATTTGATTCAAACGTCAATTCAGTTTGATTCAAATTGAAGTTGCATTTGAATCAAATACACACGCGTGTTTGAATCAAATTGAAATCGCATTTGAATCAAACACGCGGGCAATCAGGCTTGGATTGAAGCGCACCCTTAACGCGTTGAAGCGGCCATCTTTGCGGCGGCGCGTGCAAGACAAACGCGACCGCCATTAAGGGCGGCATAGTGCGGACTTGCGGCTAAGGTCTTGGGGAGATCAAGATTGAAGTCACGGATATTGCCCAAGGGGCGTTCGAAGAAACCGCAGGGCTGCAATTGGCCCACATGGCTAAGAAAGAGGAAGCCTGCCCCCGCCATACACCCATTACAAGGGCTCTTGGTGGGTTCGGTTCGCGCCTCTGCCAAACTCAAGATGCGCGGTTCGCACGTGACGTGAATAGGCAAGCGGCCCTCATCATCAAGGGCAAGCAGTTCGTTCAGCGCCGTTTCGGTTTCTGCATCCGTCAGACATTGGGCAGAGATGGCCGAACCGCGTCCCACGGGCACAAGGAAGAAGACATCCAACCGCGAGGCGCCTTGTGCGATGGCAAAGTCACGCATGGCCCGCAGCTTTCCCAACCCTGCGCGAGTCAAGGTGTGATTCACCTGGAAGGGCAAGCCCGCGGTTCGCGCCGCTTGCATCGCATCGAGCGCCATCTGGAAGGCGCCCGAAACGCCACGAAAGGCATCGTGTGTGGCGGCATCTGGGCCATCAACACTCAACGAAATCGCGCGAATGCCGGCGGCTTTTAAGGCAGTGAGGCGTTCGGCAGAGGCAAAACGGCCACACGGCGCAAGCACGGCCGGGAAGCCACGTTGGGTGGCATAACGCACAATCGCCTCCAAATCATCACGAAACATGGGTTCGCCACCCGTAAAGATGATCATTGGGAGACGCGCAGGCGGTTGAACAGCGGCCACAAGGCTATCCAAGACGCGATAGGCCTCTTCAGTGGAGAGTTCGTCATCGTAGCGACAATCACGAGAGGCGCCACGGCAATGTTGGCACGCCATCGGGCAACGGCGGGTAATTTCCCATGCAATCACGCGTAAGGGTTTAGTCATGACAATAACGCTCAATCAAAGGCATCAACGTTTCAAGGTTTGTGAAATCCTCAACCACCGCATCCGCGCCCGCCTCACGCAAGGCCGCGGCCGAGATCCAACCCGTTGCGACTGCTAGGCACGGCAAGCCTGCGGCATGGGCGGCTTGGATATCGTTGGGCGTATCCCCAACCAAGAGACGCGCCACGGCACCGCGCTGACGTGCACGTTCGCACGCGATACGGGCCAATTCATCCCGATTTGCATGGTCGCACGCATAACTGCCAAAGGAGAAGTGCGGCGCGAGTTTGGCGTGGATGAGTTTACTCCAAGCGGTTGTTCGGATATTTCCAGTAACAACGCCGAGTATTTTACCACTGCTGGTTAATGCATTTAAGAAACCCGTGACGCCAGGATAGACATGAATAGCATTGTCGGCACGAAGACGCGGATCAAGGCGTTCGGTCAAGGCGATAAAGAAGTGTTCTTCGCGGTCAGGGGGCGAGGCAACGCCAAACTGAGCGGCCAAGTCGCGAATAATCGCCGTATCGGTGGCCCCCACGAAGGAGATGTCGCTAAAATCGGCCGTAATCCCATAAGCCTCTTGAAAGGCTTCGGCAAAGGCGGGGCGTCCGAGCCCTTTGGCATAGAGCAAGGTGCCATCAATATCAAAGAGAATGGCGGAGGTCATCTGTTTCCCCAAGGACACGTTTCAAATTCTCCAACCAGTCCACGGCGTTCGTCAATGCATGGCTTGAACGCGGATTGGCGGCCCACAGCAACGGTACCCCTTCAAAGGCTTTCAAGACCGGCGCATTGCGCACGACACGATCATTCTGTGACAAGATGAGAAGCGTCGGCACTGTGAGCGGTTGGAGCAAGGCGAATTTCGGAACCGAAAGGGCTGATTGGAAGGTGCGTGTGGGAATCACACGACGCACGCGATAAAAGGTTTCGGGTTCGCCCTTGCCACGCCGTTCCACTGGGAACCACGTCAAGGTGTAAGGCCAAAGGAAAAAGAGACGATGCAACCAATACAAGGTGCGCGAAGCAAGGTTTCCCATCGCAGGTTCAAGGAA
>JAFYMU010000121.1 GCA_017548245.1 Kiritimatiellia bacterium
GACTTGGCGCGTGAGGGGTTGACGGGCGTGAATTTAACCATTCCGCACAAGCAGTTGGCCCAGCCGATGATGGATAGCTTGACGCCTGAGGCCAAACGCTAGGGCGCGGTGAATACGGTTCGCTTTGAGAAGGGCCAGTATTTTGGTCACAATACCGATGGCCCAGGCTTCTTGGCCGCCGCTAAGGCGTGTCTAGCGTTTTCCCCCGAAGGTCATACCGCCGCGGTGATTGGGTGCGGTGGCGCAGGTCGCGCCGTGGCACTCTCGCTAGCGTATGGTGGCGTCACGTGGTTGGGCTTGATGGATATTGACCTCAACCGTGCGCAACAGTTGGCAGATGAGATTTCGGCGCAAACCCAAACGCGTGCCGAAGTGATTACGGTGGAGCGTTTGCACGAGGCCAACTTGGTCGCGCAGTGTTCGCCGAGCGGTTTGGCGATCATGCCTGAAGCCGCTGCACCAGCCTCGGCCTTCCGTCCAGATCAAGTGCTCTACGATATTGTGATTCCGCCGGGTGATCCCGAAACGCCGACGATGCGGGCCTACCGTGAAGCGGGCGGAACGCGTTGCGCCAATGGTGTTCGCATGTTGGTGGAGCAGGGGGCACTCTCCTTTGCCTTCTGGACTGGGTTGGAAGCGGACCGCGAAGCGATGTTGGAGGCGGTCGAACGCGAGGTGAAGGCCCATGGCTGAGTTTTTGATTGGCCTTTCGGAAGAGGATGCCACCTTTTTGGCTCGTATCGCCCTTGCCTTTGTGGTGTGCTTAGGGGCGATTATCGGTAGTTTTTTGAATGTCTGCATCTACCGTATCCCGTTGGAACAATCGGTGAGCCGTCCGCGTTCGCACTGCTTTAGTTGTGGCAAGACAATCCGTTGGTACCACAACATTCCGGTGCTGGCATGGTTCTTCCTGCGTGGCAAGTGCGCGTACTGCAAGGCACCCGTCAGTTTCCGTTATCCTGCGATTGAAGCCATCACGGCCATGCTCTTCTTAATGGTCTTCCAGATGTGGGGCAATCCCGCCATCTTTGGTTTGAATCCGCTCTCAATTCCCGAACTCATTCCGATCTATTGGCTCTTTGTGGCCTCCACGGTGGTGAATATCATGATTGATATCGACCATCGCATCTTGTTGGACCGCATCTCGTTGGGCGGCACGGTGTTGGCCTTGGCGGCAGCCGCGGCCTTCCCTGCGATGCATGGCGAACTCTCTTGGTGGCATGGCCTTTGCGACGCGATGGGCGGCGCTGCGGTGGGCTTTGGAATTGGTTTTGCCATTGCCTTCTTGGGCGAACGCATCTTCTTGCAGGATGCCTTTGGCTTTGGCGATGTCAAATGGATGATGCTCTTTGGTGCGCTCTTCGGTTGGAACGGGCTCTTGTGGATCTTGCTGATGGCCTCCTTCTTGGGGTTGATTATGGGCGTCGGCGCATTGATTTACAACCGCATCAAACACCTTTCGGAAGAGGGTGCTGTGGCGATTCCCTTTGGGCCCGCGTTGGGCGTGGCGGCGTTGATTTGGCTCTTTTGGAGCCGTCGCCTCTTGGATGGCTTTGCGTGGCTTCGCGAACAGGCCTTGTTGCATGAAACGGCGATGCTGTATGGGTTGATTCCCGTATTGCTGGTGATGATGGTTTGGTTGAGCATCCGGATTGTGGCGATTCGCCGTTACAACCGTGCCTTGGCAGAAGCAGAAGCGGCTGAAGGCGAGGTGGAACTCACCCCCGTGGCCGATGAAACGCAGGATCAGGAGGCTCCTCATGCGTGATCAGATTGTCTTGGAAGGGTTGCGTGTCGAGTGTATCGTTGGGGATTTGCCCCATGAACGCATCTATCCGCAAGAACTCTTTTTGGAGATGAAGCTGGCCTGCGACCTTGCGCCTGCAGGGGCCAGTGACCAATTGGCCGACACGGTGAACTATGTTGCCGTGATTGATGCGGTGCGGTTGGCCTTGATAGAGGCGAAATGTCAGATGGTTGAACGCGCCGCACAGGTGGCCGTTGAGGCCGCGTTTGCAACCGATGCGCGCATCTTGGCCGTGGACGTCACGGTTCGCAAACCGCATGCCTTGCCCGGCGTGGTGGCGGGCGTTCGAATCGTTCGCGAACGCACGTGCAACTAAATCCCTTTCTCCGCGCTAACGAGCGCGGTTTTCATTTTTTCGAGGAGAAGTTTCGAATGACGAAGCCGACAATTGCCTTTGTATTGGGCGCAGGGTTTGGTGAACGTTTACGTCCCATGACCCTTGCTACGCCGAAACCGTTGATGCCGATCTGGAACCGTCCCTTATTGGCGCACACCTTGGACCAATTGGTGGCGTGGGGCGTGAAGACCGTCTACATCAACACCCACTGGTTGCCCGATTGCCTGCGTGCCTTTATGGCGGCGTATCAGGGGCCGTTGACGTTGCACGAACTCCACGAACCCGAGATTTTGGGAACCGGTGGCTGCCTCCGTGCTTTGAAGCCGCATGTGAAGGACGAACCCTTCTGGTTGGTGAATGGCGACATCGTCTTTAACTGTTCGCCCGAACCCCTGATGGAGGCCTTCGAACAGTCGGGCGCCTTTGCCGCCGCTTGGTTGGAACCCAAACGTGGCCCGCGCACCGTGGAAGTGGACTACGCAGGGCGCGTGACCTGTTGGGCCTCGCCGACCCCTGGCGTGGAGCACACCTATACCTTCACGGGCGTGAGTCTCTTGAGTGCGAAGGTGATTGACTTCTTGCCGCCAGAGAAGACGATGTGTTCGGTGGTGGACGCCTTTAATGCGGCAATGTATGCGGGCAATTTCGTTCGCGCGGCCGTTCAGAAGGAGGCGTATTGGAACGATGCGGGCACCTTGAAGGCCTACCTCCAAGTGCATAAGGATGTGAAGAAGATGCCTGCGTTGGCATCCTATGCCCAAGCGGCAGCAACGTTGCCAGCGCCTGAATTGGAGGCCGTGCTCAAGGCGTTGCGTTGGAACTTGGACGAGACCGTGGTGATTCCGTTGGGCCGTCGGGGAAGCCAACGCACCTTCTGGCGCCTCGTGGGCAATAAGCGTTCGGTCATCGCCATTGCGTATCAAACCGAAGGGCGCGTTGAAAATGCGCGCTATGCCGCCTGTGCAAATGGGTTGGCAAAGGCCGGTGTTGCGGTTCCCAAGGTCGTCTTGGACAAGCCCAACCTTATGGTGTTGGAAGACTTGGGTGACGACACCTTGGATCACTACGCCAAACAAATCCGCGAAGATTTAGAGGTCGCTCACGTCTGTTCCTGCGGCGAAGAGCACGAAACGTGTGACGACGAAGGCTGCGCTTGCGGTCACCACCACGACGATGAACCCTGTTCCTGCGGTGGCCATCACCACGATGAAGGGTGCACCTGCGGCCATCATCACGAACCCGAACACCCGATTTTGACGAAGGTCATGACCCTTTTGGCCACCTTCCATCACGCAGATGTCGGTGATTTACCCCTTGAGCCCTCCTTTGATCAGGCGTTGTATGATTGGGAAGTCGGCCTGTACGAACAGTTTGTGGCGCCCTTCTCGCCAGAGGCTAAGGCAGAATTGCAAGGCCTCCAGCAGACCTTGTTGGCCGAACCCCTCGTGTTGGTCCATCGCGACTTCCAGAGTTCCAACCTCTTGTGGAAGCAAGACGCGCCCTTTGTGATTGATTTCCAAGGTATGCGTCGTGGCGCGGCACTCTACGACTTGGCCTCCTTCCTCGCCGATCCCTATACCGATTGGGGCGAAGCTACGACGGAGGTGGCCTTGCGCGCCTATGCCAAGGCATCGGGACGCGCGGTGGAGGAACTCCAACGCAACCTGCCGTGCGCCATTGTTCAACGTTTGATTCAAGCGATTGGCGCCTTTCACCGTTTGGCCTCGGTGGGGCAACCGCGCTTCTTGGCCTATGTGCCAACGGCACGGGCACGCGCCGCTCAAGCCGCAGAAAGGTTGGGCTGCACCCACTTGGCGCAAGCCTTACGCGGTTAAGCGACGCTCAATACACAATAAAAAACACGCATTGCGATTGGTGATGCGTGTTTTTTGTCGTTGGATGTCGTCTGTTGGACGTTTACTTCACGAGCTCCTTGTAGATGGCCAAGGTCTTCTCTGCGAGGCGTTCGGCCGTAAAATTGTCGGCAATGTGGGTGCGAAGGTCGCCAAAGGTCGTGGCTTGAACGCGCTGCAAGGCGTTGGCCAGTTCTTCTGCATCGCCAGGAGTGAAGAAGAAGCCATCGCTGTTTTCGCGGATGATGTCCAGCACACCGCCATGCTTTGCGGCGACAACGGGGGTGTTCATCGCCAGGGCTTCGGCCACGGTGCGACCAAAGCTTTCGGGCTTCTTGGTGTTACACGAACAGACCACCGACGAGAGGGCGGCGATTTCAGGGATGTTCCGTTGACTACCGGTGAAGTGCACGCGGTCGCTGATGCCGAGTTCGTTCGCGAGGGTGTGCAAATCGTCAAGGACGTGTTCCTGATTCTTCTGCGGACCTCCGACGACCAAGACGGCGAGATTCGGCATCGCGTCTTTCAACAAGGCGGCGGCACGAACCAAGGTCTCAATGCCTTTGAGAGCAGAGACGCGGCCAATGGCGGTGGCGACAAACTTGCCCTTCAACTGGTAACGTTCGACAAAATCGGCCATCCAGGCCGTGTCTAAGCGTTCGGGCGAGAAGGTGTCAATGTCCACGCCACGGGGAATAATCTGGAGTTTTTCAGGGGCAACCCAAGGGTAGTGGGCATTCACAAAGGCGAGACCTGCGCTAGAGACGCAGATGACACGGTCGGCACGCACCATGACGCTGCTGTAGAAGCAGGGGTGGTTGAGGCCGTGCATAGTGGAGACCACGGGGATGCGGAGGTCGGAGGCGGCATTGGCCCAGAGGGTGAGCCAACCCGGAACGCGGCTACGGAAGTGGATGACATCGGGGCGAATCTGGCGAATCGCACGGCGAAGCGCCATGGCACGCGGCCACGCTGTGAGCGGATTCTTGCTCTTGACATCCAAGGTAACGTGGTGGCCGCCGGCGTGTTCAATCTCAGCCACGCGTTTGCCACCTGCAGAAATGACCCAACTCTCATGGCCCGCTGCGATGTAGAGGCGGTTTGAATCAACGGTGCCACGTTCAACACCACCGTCATCCAACGAGGGAAGAATTTGCAAAATCTTCATTGGTCTTAGTTCCTTCTCTAAGGGGTTCACGAAGAACAGAAATAGTCTAGCATTTTTAACGCTTCTGTGCAATCTTTCTGCGTGCAGAGGGAAGGCTTTTGCTATACTATTTCCATAATACGGCCGCCATACTGTTTAAACGTGTAAAGAGTGGGTGCTGTTGGAAATGAATAAAGGAATTACAGATGAGTACGTCTTATGAGTTTGAAGGTACCGTGAAAGAAATCATGGACATGCAGACATTTGCAAGTGGGTTTACGAAGCGTGAAATCGTGATCACGGACAAGGATGACCGTTATCCTCAGGATATTAAGTTCGTAGCCGTGAAGAATAACTGCGCCTTGTTGGATACGATTAAGAAGGGCGACACGGTGCGCGTGAACTTCTCGTTGCGCGGCAATCTCTACAATGGTCGTTACTACACCGATTTGCAGCTGTTTAAATTGGTAAAGGTGGAAGTGGATGGTTCGACCGCCGAACCCATCCCGCAGCCCGCTGACGATTTCCCTGTTGATGATATCAGTGATGAAGACATGCCCTTCTGAGGTCACCCCCTTGACGGTAGAGCGGCTCCTAGAAGCAGGGGCCGCCTATCTTTGTCGTCATGGGATGGAAGCAGAGGAAGCGCAGAGTCAAGCGCGGATCTTGTTGTCGGAGGTGCTGAACTGTTCGCTCTCGGCGTTGACCTTGCAGGCTAAGCGCGTCCTCGAAGAGGCGCTGGTGCAACGCTTGCGCGAACAGTTTAAGCGCATTGCCTCGGGCGAACCCATTCAGTACGTCTTGGGGACGTGGCCCTTCCACAATATTACGTTGCGAACCGATGCGCGCGCCTTGATTCCGCGTCCTGAGACGGAGGAATTGGTGGAACGCATCTTGCGCAGCGAGGTCTGGGCGCGTGCGGAGCATATTGCCGATATTGGCACGGGTACAGGCGCGATTATCTTGGCCTTGGCCCATGCGGCGCGTGGCACGAATCGACGTTTTACAGCGGTGGATCTCTCGGAGGCGGCGTTGAGTCTCGCCCAAGAGAATGCGCAAGCCTTGGGGTTGAGCGATGTGGTCACCTTTATCCATGGCAATGGAGCAGGGGTGCTGCCGGCGTGTTCGTGCGATATTTTGGTCTCCAATCCGCCCTACATCGCAACGGCAGAGGTTAACCAATTGCCCTCGCACATCCTGGATCACGAACCGCGAATGGCGTTGGATGGCGGTGCGGATGGCTTGGATATCCTGCGTCAAATCATCTTGGATGGAACGCAAGTGCTCAAACCTTCGGGCCGTCTCTTCTTTGAGATTGGCGACGAACAAGGGCTCTCCATGCAGCGCTTGTTGGAACGTGCGGGTTATGCGGATGTGGTGGTGGCGCGTGATTTCGCCGGCCATCACCGTTATGCCGAGGGTTCGCTTCTGTGAAACGTAGGCCGCAGCCGTTGCCGAATGAACCGCGTTCGCGTCGCTTGCAAGCGCGGATCGCCCAACATTTGCCGTACTTACGGCAAACGCCACCGCCGCCCTGCCGTTACGACCATGTCACCTTACTGCTCTACTATTTCCCCCAAACCGTTGAGGCGCACACCTTTGACGCCTTTGAATTCGCTCTCCGCCAAACCTGGTCGGTCTTGGGGTGGTTGCGAACGGTTGTCGTTACCCACGACGCTTCCGTGATTCCTGCCGCCTTTGCGCAGGCTTATCCCATCGAAATCCAAGTCGAACCCACACTCGTTCCTGGCGAGATTCGTTCGATGAGTCGGGATTGCTTGGTGCGCTTGTACCAACGCTTTCAGACGTCACACGTGCTCATTGTGCAAGCCGATGGCTGGCCGTTGGAAGATCGTTTGGCCGCCTTCTTGAAGTATGACTATGTGGGCGCTCCAAATGTCACCCCCGGCTGGCGCGCACGGATTGCTGATGCGTTGGCCTTAACCGTCCTCAATGGTGGCTTCTCCTTGCGGTCCAAACGCCTCTGCCGTTTTGTCGCGCGTGTCTGCGGTTGCTTGCCCAAGACCTTTGCACCGAGTGAGGATCAGGTCTACGCGCGCTTTCGTTACCTCTTCCGTTTTCCCTCAGCGGCCATTGCTCGGCAGTTCAGTGAAGATGCGTTGGATGGCTTATTGCCGCCTGCACCAACGGCGCAGCCGATGGGGTTCCATCGCGCCTCGACCTTTGCTATGTTGAATCCCGAAGCGACTCCGTTAACGGTCGTGAGTGTGGTGCGGGATTGGGCGTGTTACGAACGCTGTGTGCGGCAAAATCCTTACTTGCGAGGTGCGCGCTTTGTTACCTTTGATAACGCAGCCCAAAACATTCCAATTCCCGAACGCTACAACGCCTTTTTGGATGCAATGCCCGCTGATACGGGTTGGATTCTCTTCGCTCATGAAGATTTTGAAGTGCAAGAGGACCCGCGCCCGCTGTTGAATCGGCGTTCAACGCTCTTCCCGTGTGGTTTGATTGGCACGCGAACGATTCTGGATTCGGTGATCTTACCCTTTGGTGTGATTACGGATTCCGATCGCGATGGGGCGCGTTACCATGTGAATCGTCCGCCGTTACCCTATGTGGGCCTGTTGGGGGCGCGCGCTGAAAACTGTGATTGTTGCGGCTTCTTTGTCCATGCGGACACCTTCCGTTCGTGGCAATTACGCTTTGATCCGCGTTGCGAATGGGATCTGTATGCCGAAGATTTGTGCTTCCAATTTATCCAAACGAGCGGCCACACGGTCAGCATCTTGCCCCTAAAAGCTCATCACTGGTCACGCGGTAACCCCGCAACCGACCACTTTGCGGCAGCGTTGGCGCATCTCAATGCCAAGTATGCCGATGCCTTTTTCGCGGGCGGAACGTGTGTCTTCTCCATCGGCAGACGGCCCACATGGCGTTTGCGCCTCTTTCAATTTTGTGTTCACCATTTCTTTTTACGGTGGGTTTCGTTCCTGCAAGGCATCCGTAACAGGAGGGAAAGATAATGCAGTTTACAGATCGCTTGCTCCAAGAATTAACGTCGCTCCGTTCGGTAGGCTCCTTTCGCCAGTTGCCGATTGTGCCTGAAGGCGTGGTTAACTTGTCGGGCAATGACTACCTCGGCCTCTTGGAAGATGAGGCCTTGCGTGAAGCCTTTTATGCCCAATTGAAACCGCGTGCAAGCCTCTTGAGTGCGGCGAGTTCGCGTTTGTTAACGGGAAATACGCCTGAAGCGATTGAACTCGAGGAGACCCTCGCTGCGGCCTATGGCACGGAGGCGGCCCTTGTGTTGGGTTCTGGCTATCACGCGAATACCGGCATCTTGCCCGCCTTGATTGGGCCCAAGAGTCTAATCCTTTCCGATCGCCTTAACCACGCGAGCCTGATTGATGGCATTCGCGCCACGGGCGTGGATTTCTATCGCTTCCGTCACAATGATTTAGCCCATGCGCGAAACTATTTGGAACGTTATGCCAAGGATTACGATGAGGTCTTTGTGGTGACGGAGAGCGTCTTCTCCATGGATGGCGACTGCACCGATTTGAAGGCCTTGGTCCAACTCAAACGCGACTTCCCGAATGTGGTGCTCTATTTGGATGAGGCCCATGGCGTGGGGGTCTTTGGTGACAAGGGCTTGGGGTTGGCCACCGCGCAGGGCGTGCATCAGGAGATTGATATCTTGGTGGGCACCTTTGGTAAGGCGCTCTGCTCAACGGGGGCCTTCGTGGTCTGTTCGCAGGCCATCCGCGATACACTCGTGAATAAGATGCGTCCCTTTATCTTTACAACGGCATTGCCGCCCATCAATTTGGCGTGGACCAAGTTTGTCGTGAATGCCTTGCCAACGATGCAGGCGCGTCGCGCTCATCTTCAAACGATGGCCGCCCAACTCGCCGAGGCCATTCGCGCCAAGACGGGTGCGTGTGTGAGTACCTCGCAGATTGTGCCCTATGTGATTGGCTCTAATGAGGATGCGATTCAGGAGGCAAAACGCTTCCAGACGGCGGGCTTCTATGTCTTGCCGATTCGCCCGCCAACGGTGCCAAAGGGAACGGCGCGGTTGCGTTTTTCCCTCTCGGCGGCCTTGAGTTCCGACGCCTTTAATCGTCTTTTGGATGTCTTGTAAGATGGCTCAACCTTTGGAACAGATTGCTGGCAGCGTTGAAACGATCACCTTTCGTAATGAGGAGACCGGTTATACGGTCTTATCGATTCAACCGATTGCGGAACGCCAGGGCGACAAACGTCGTGTCACCGTGGTGGGGAAGTGCGCAACCGTTTGGGTGGGCGAGGAGTTGACCGCAACGGGATGTTGGATTGAAGACCCGCGCTTTGGCAGACAGTTTAAGGCGGAATCCATCATCTGTGTCGCGCCGACCTCCGTGGAGGGTATTCGCCGTTTCTTGTCGAGTGGCTTGATTCGTGGCATTGGTCCCGTGTTGGCCGAGGCGATTGTCAAACGCTTTGGCACGGACACAATCCACATTTTGGATTCGCGTCCCGATCGGTTGCGCGAAGTCCCCAAGGTCGGCCGCAAGAAGTGTGAGATGATTCGTAAGTCGTGGAGTGACCAACGTCAAAGCCATGAGACAATGATCTTCTTGCAAGCGCAAGGTATTGGTACTGGCACGGCGGCGCGCATCTGGCGACGATACGGTTCGGACGCCATTGCCATTGTGAAACGCAATCCCTACCGTTTGGCAGAGGATGTGCGCGGCATCGGCTTCTTAACTGCGGACCAAATCGCCTTGCGGATGGGGATCGCTAAAGATTCGGAGATGCGCGCAGAGGCGGGGCTTTTGCATTGCTTGAACCGTGCCGCCGAGGAATATGGCCACGTCTATCTTAAGGAGAGCGAACTCTTCTTAGCGGCGAATGAGGCCCTTGATATCTCCGTTGAAACGCTTGCTGTCGCCCTCAAAGCCGATGCCGAACGTGGCGTGGTGACCTTGGAAGAGGATCGCGTTTACCTCTACGAACACTTTGAGGACGAACTCAAAATTACCGAACGCTTGACCAAGTTGGTTCGCTCCAAACCGAAGTTTCGTCCCATTATGGCGGATAAGGCGGTGGCTTGGGCTGAGGAACAGATGAGGATCTCGTTGGCCTCGGCGCAGTGGAAGGCCTTGATGACGGCGTTATCCAATAAGGTTTCGGTGATTACTGGTGGCCCAGGTGTGGGTAAGACAACCATTATCAAAGCCTTGGCCTCGGTCTATCGCGCCCGTAAATTGCGTGTCTTCTTGGCGGCCCCAACAGGGCGTGCGGCCAAACGTATGGCTGAAAGTACGGGCTTCCCTGCGACAACGCTGCACCGTTTGTTGAAGTACCAACCGCAAAACGGCAAGTTTCTCTACAATTTAGAGAACCGTTTTCAGGGCGATGTCTTCATCTTGGACGAGAGTTCCATGTTGGATGCCACCCTGACGCGCAACTTCTTGAACGCGCTTCCCGATGAGGCGGTGCTCATCTTTGTGGGGGATACCGACCAGTTGCCGAGCGTGGGGGCGGGCAATATCTTGGGCGATATCATCGCCTCTGGAGTGGTTCCCTGCACGCATTTAACGACCATCTTCCGTCAAGACGCCTCGGGCTTAATCGTTCGCAACGCGCATCGCGTGAATCAAGGCGAGGCCTTTGAGGTGCCGGCGCCGGGGGCGACGAGTGACTTCTACTTCGTGGAGGCCCAAGACCCGCAGAAGATTCAAGAGTTGTTGTTGAAATTCATGACGGAACGCATCCCTGCGAAGTTCAAGTTTGACCCCTTGCAAGAGGTGCAAGTCTTGACGCCGATGCGCCGTGGTGAGTTGGGTACGGATCGGTTGAATGCGTTGATTCAAGCGAAGATGAATCCCTCGGGGGAAACGATTTGGCGCGGTTCGACACCCTTCCGTAAGGATGACCGCGTCATGCAAATCGCCAATAACTATGATAAAGAGGTCTTCAATGGTGACATTGGCTTCGTTCAGATGGTCGATAGCGATGCGCATTCGCTCGTGGTGTGCTTTGATGGCCGCTTCGTCGAATATCAAGCCGATGAGTTGGATGAACTGGTCTTGGCCTACGCGACGAGTATCCACAAATCGCAGGGCAGCGAATATCCCGCGGTTATTGTTTTGATGCATACCCAACACTTTAAGCTGTTGCGCAAGAATTTGATCTACACCGCGATTACGCGTGGTAAGAAGTTGGTGATCGTGATTGGTTCGTCCAAGGCGCTTTGGATTGCGCTCCACGCCGAAGCCGAAAGCATTCGCCAAACCACCTTGGCGCAACGGCTGAAGCAGTCCCTTGAAGGGTAACTCGCCTTCGCATAAACAAAAAGGACGGTCTCGTGAGAGGCCGTCCTTTTTTGTTGGGGCAGTGCAACGCAATCTTAGCGGCGCGTCATCAACAACACCGTGTAACCGCGACGCGAGAAGGTGCCGAGTTGATCAAAGCCCGCCTTCTCCATCATTTCAAGCGGCTTGCATTCGCGTTTGGAGACAAAGGCCAAAATGGCGCCACGCTTCAGGAGTTTGGCTGCGGTTTCAATGAAGAACTCCGCAATGCGCCAGTCACCGAAGTAGGGAGGGTTGGCCAAGAAGAGGTCATACGAACCCGCCTTGCCCATGCCGTCAGCCGAGAAGAGGAGGTTCGACTGATGCGGATAACGTTGCAAGTTCTCCTTTGCCGAATCATAAGCGCAACGGTTGGAGTCCTGGTAGTCGATGCGCAACTGCTTTTCGGGGAAGGCGGTTGCCAACAAGATGCCATTCATACCGCACCCGCAGCCCATGTCCATCACGCGGTCATTGCGGTCAAAGGAGATGTGTTCGGCTACGACTTCGGTCAAGGCAAGGCCGCCCATATCGGCACGACGATGGCAGAAACAACCCGGCAAGGTGGTCAACGTAATGGGGTCGTGTCCCTTCAATGAGACCTCAAAGGTGGCGGCACGATTGGCGCGTTCTTCGCTTGGCAAGGGCTTGGTGAGCGTTCCCTTAATGAGGGTCACGGTGTCCTTGCGTTGCACGGTCACGCTGGTGCAGTGCTTACGAAAACGCTTGAGGAAGGTTTCGTTCGGCTCTTCCGCGGCAATGAGGAAGTGACGGGCCAACCCTTCAGGCGCATCAAAGAGTTGTTCCAAGGTCTCCAAATCGCGTTCGGCCGTGCCATCGCCCTTGGTTAACTGCCAGAAGACGAGGGTGGAACCTTGCGTCAACGTGGTGAGGTCGGTCTCCGATTGCGCCGCCAACACCGTTTCAGGCGCGTGGTTCTCGGCCAAGTTACGCTTCAAGGTCTGCAAGGTGTGCGCATCAAAGGTGTGCACCGTCAGCTTCCCTTGGAGGCGATCACCCGCTGTCAACCACAACGCCATCGCCAAGGCGCCCGTGCGTCCACCCAAAAAGAGCGGATTGACGAAGGCTCCGGGCGTCTTCTGAAGCTGCGGGAGTTGTTCGATGAGCAACTTTTCCGTAGGGTTAATCCCGCTTCGGGAAACGATACGCAACGTCTTGTCGAGCATCAACTCTTTACGTGCGTGAGGATGGCGAGTAAGGGCAATGGTGAGCATAGGGCAATCGTTTCGAAATAGGCCGCGTGGGGTTAACCCAACAAAATATCGGCGATTTCAGGGTCTTTCGTGCGCAATTCTTCTTCCGTCAACCCATCCAATTCGTGCGGGAAGACGATCCATTCGTTGATTTCACGGATGGTATAGTCGGGCAAGAAGTCCACCTTGCGTTCGGTCGGCTTCCAGTACACCGTCGCCACGCGGACATCAGCCTTTTCCAAACGCTTCTTGACGGCTTCTGCGGTCTTACCCGAATCAAAGACATCGTCAATCATCAACACCTTGCACCCAGGACGAATGGCGTCCAAGAGCGCATCGGCATTCTGGAAGATGACCTCGTTGGTGCGTGCGCCAATCCCTGCGTAGGAGAAACATTTGACCACTGCATGGGCGACCGGGCGACCCAAGAAGGCAAAGACCTCACTCATAATCACGCCAGGCTGAGCACCGCCACGCCAAAGGGCCAAGAGCAATTCGGGCTGCCAATCGGGATCGTCATAGACCTTTTTGGCCAAACGGATGCAGTCTCTTTGAAAGATGTCAGCAGTAAGGTAACGCTTCATAATCAACCACCTTTAATATGCACGTTGAATTGCGAGGGTGAGTTCACGCTGCGACTGTTCCAACAATCGTAACGTAGCAAACAGCGCTATCGGCATCGTGATAAAGATCCCAATGCCGAAGCAGAAAAGGCCAGAGAAGGCAATCAACCCCAAAACCACCATCTGTGCGGCGAGAATGGGATTGTCCATCGTGAAATAGAGGGTTGCCTTGAGGGTAATGGGGAGGGCAAGGTCGTAGCAGTCGGCCAAGACAAGGGCGAACCAGAAGGGCTGCACGAGGAGCCAACTGGCAGGAATGCCCAAGACAAAGCTCTGCGAAGCGGGGAGAATAGCGACCACCCAAATGATAATGCCCAACCAAAAGGCGGTGTTCACACGACGCGTGCCGCGAAAACGTTGCACCATCTGCAACTGGAAGGTCACGGGGTCAATGTTTTCTTTGGGCATCAAGTGAACCAAATAGAGCAGGGCTCCAATGCCGAGGAAGAGTCCTGTTAAGGAGGCAAACAAGAAGAGGGCCGCCGCGAGGGCTTCGCGTAAGGGGTTACGCAAAAAACGCAGGAGGCCTTCTTGGAGTGCGAACATCATAGCGAAAAAACTTTCAATTCAATTAGAGCTGCCAATCGAGTTCATCACTTCCCATTGGCAACGTAACACGATTCAGAGGATAACCATCGCTCCCCACGCGCTGTTGGGCGGCGGGTGTCTCTTGAGGTGCAGGGCGAGGCTTAACTTTTGCGGCTTGCGTCTGGTGGGGCTTGGCAGGCGTTGCCTTTTTGGGGGTGTCCTTCTTAGGTGCGGCTGCCTTTGGGGTCTCAGGCTTCTTGGGCTGCGGCTGAACCTGTTGACTGGGCGCAGGCGTAGGGGCAGGGGCCGCAGGCTGCTGAACCACGACCACCGGTGCAGGGGCGGGCTGTTGCTGCTTCGAGAGCAAGACCGCCATATCTTGTTCGGCCTTGCGACGGGCTTCCGCTTCGCGTTGGGCGGCTTCTTCAGCGCGCTTCAAACGGGCCTGGATGTCTGCCAACGCACTTTCCGTTGCGGAGGAGGGCGGCGCTTCAACCGGTTGCGCCGTGGCCACATGACCCGCTTGGGCTTGTGCAGCCTTGGCTTCTTGCAAACGCACTTCGAGCAAACGGTCATTGAGGCGTTCGTTCATCGCCATCGAACGTTGCATTAACCAAATCACCATGCCACAAATCATTGCCACGATGATGACCACCGCGAAGGCAATCACAACAACAGGTGCATTAGAGGACTTTGTTTCCATGTTGTTCTTCCTTGATTTTACGCAAACGGAGTTGGCCGCAAGCGGCATCGGCTTGTTTGCCTCGGCTGCGGCGCATGGTGGTGTGAATGCCCGCCTTCAAGAGGGCGTCCAAAAAGGCTAAACAGTCGGCGTGCGATGGGGTTTCACCCTTGAATTCGGCCACAGGACTGAGCGGAATCAAATTGACACGCGCTTTACGGCCACGGAGCAGACGAATCAACTCTGCCGCGTGGGAGAGGCGGTCGTTAAAGTTCCGCACGAGCGTGTATTCGTAGGTGATGATACGGCCAGTCGCGGCGGTATAGGCATCGCAGGCGGCCAACAATTCGTTGATCTTCCAACGGCGATTGACGGGCATCAACTGCGAACGCAAGGTATCGTTCGGCGCGTGGAGCGAGACCGAGAGTTCGAACTGCACCCCTTCTTCTGCCAACCGTTCAATCCCAGGCACAATGCCACACGTTGAGAGCGTAATGTGGCGTGCGCCGATATTGATCCCTTGCTGGCAGTTCAAGATACGCAACGCGCGAATCACCGCGTCATAGTTGACAAAGGGTTCGCCCATGCCCATGACCACGATGTTATTCGGATACTGACCCATTTCGCGCGAGAGCACCATCACCTCTGCGACAATTTCAGCCGCAGTGAGCGAACGCACACACCCTAATTGCCCACTGGCGCAAAAGGCGCAGTGCATATCGCAGCCCACTTGTGAGGAGATGCATTGGGTGACGCGTCCATCGGCAGGAATCCAAACCGTTTCAATGCGTTCGCCATCCTGCGCTTCCAGCAAGAACTTGGTCACGCCATCGGTTCCCGAAGGTGTGCGCGTGACCTCTTTCAATGTGGTGAGCGGCAGTTCGGCTTCCAACTTCTCACGCATGGCCCCAGGCAGGGTGGTTAATTCAGACCAATCCTGAATGCGGTCTTTGTAGAGCCCTTGCACAATTTGTTTTGCACGGAAGGCGGGAAAACCCGCTTCCTTGCAGAACGCGGCCCAATCTTCAGGGAGTAACGCATACGCATCGCTTGCCATTAGTCCAAATTCTCCAACGGGGTGACATACTGTCTGCCAGCAATGGCTCGACGCAAGGTCAGTGGATCGGCATAGGAAACACCCGATCCGCAAGGCAGGCCAAAGGCAAGGCGCGTGAGGCGCACGTTGCAGTCTTTAACCTTTTCAGCGATGTAGTTCGCCGTGGCATCCCCTTCAAGGTCAGTGGAGAGTGCAAGCAACACCTCTTGAATGCCCTCTTGGCGAATGCGATGCACGAGGGC
>JAFYMU010000122.1 GCA_017548245.1 Kiritimatiellia bacterium
ACGCGCGTCAAAGCAGGGGAATCCGCACTCCAACGTTCCACCCAGGGTTGGGCCGACGCGCATCCACTCCCAGAGACACGTTCGGAATCCTTCCATCGCATCAACGCCTTTACGCGCCTAGATCAGTACGCGCCCACACTCACCTCGCAATTGCCCATGAGCAACTACACCTTAAGCGCACGCACCTTTCCCGAGGACGACCTCGGCTTGGAAGAGACCACGCTCAAGCAGTCCTTCTTACTCGATGAGGGATTTATTCAGTGGATTTATGGGAAAGGTTCCGTGACGCTACGTTCGGCCGTCACCTTCCCTGCGCTCTCAGGTTTAGCGGAATAAACCGCCGCACTTACGCCAACAAATCTTCAATTTCGGCCAAGGTCAACGACGACACAATCGCCGTATCACCCGTATTCACCGTGGCATCAATGAGTTGCTGCTTCTTCTGTTGCAAGGCCAAGACCTTCTCTTCAATCGTATCCTGGGCAATCATCTTAATCGCCTGAACGGTCTTCTTCTGACCAATACGATGAGCGCGGTCCGTAGCTTGTTCTTCGGCGGCGGGGTTCCACCACGGATCAAAATGCACCACCATATCGGCGCCCGTGAGGTTGAGACCCGTTCCACCTGCCTTCAACGAAATCAAGAAGACGGGAATCCCTGCATCTTGGTTGAAGGTCGCACAACGTTCCAAACGATTCTGCGTGCTACCATCCAAGTAACAGTAGCGAATCCCCTCCGCCTCCAAACGCGCGGCAATGCGTTTTAACATGGAGGTAAACTGCGAGAAGACGAGCATACGATGGCCACCCGCTTGCGCCTCTGCCAAGAGTTCCATCAACGAATCCAACTTCGCCGAGGTCTCCTCACCTGGCTTTGCCTGATAATCGGCCATTAATTGCGCATCACAGCAGATCTGACGCAACCGCATCAAGTCCGCCAACACCTCAAAGCGCGACTTCTCAAAGCCCTTCTCCTTCACCAAACTCCGCATGCGCGAACGCACCTTGTCACGAATCTGGTCATAGATCTTCCGTTGCGAAGGCGTCAAGGTGCAGTAAAGCACCGTGCGAATCTTATCGGGCAAGTCAGGCGCCACATCCTTCTTAATACGGCGCAACAAGAAGGGATGCAACTTCTTCCGCAGTTGTTCCTGAGCCAACTCAGCCATGCGCCCACCGAATTCCACCGCATCTTCGTAACGCAACTTAAAGTCCTCGTACTTGCCAAGATACGCCGGCATCAAGAAGTCCATGATACTCCACAAATCCGACACGCCATTTTCAATCGGCGTACCCGAGAGCACCAACCGCGTATCGGCCTGGATCTGTTTTACGGCCAACGCATTCTGCGTGCGTTGATTCTTAATCGCCTGCGCTTCATCCAGCACCACCGCTGCATACTTGCAACGCGCATGAAACTCCGCATCGCGGCGAATCAATGCATAACTCGTAATCACCAAATCCTGTTGCGGCACCTCTGCAAAGTGTTTGGCACGATCAGGCCCCGACAAGACCAAACACCGCAACCACGGCACGAACTTCATCGCTTCGCGGCGCCAGTTTTCAACCAACGATGTAGGGCAAATAATCAACGACGGCACGCGGCGAGCCTGTTCGCGAACGCGCGGCAACTGCAACCACGTCAGCGTCTGCAAGGTCTTACCCAAGCCCATCTCGTCGGCCAAAATACCACAGAAGCCGCACGTCTCAAGAAAACGCAACCAGTAGACACCCTGCTTCTGGTAAGGACGCAACGTTCCTTCCAAGCGCCCCAAATCCACGGCTTCTGGCATCAATTCGCGATTCTGCGCTGCCGCACGTTTGCGCCAATCCGGATGGGTCTCAAAGTCAATCCCTTCCAAACTCGACAACGCCGCCTCAATAAAGGGCGCGTGTACCGCTTCAATGCGCGAACTCCCTGGCGTCTCTCCACTCCGTGCCGAACACGAGGCCAAGGCCTCACGCAAGGTACGAATAGCGCCAATATCTAAAAAGGCAAGTTGGCCATCCTTCTCAATGTACGCATTGCGATGCGCAAAGGCGCGTTCAATCTCAGCCGCATCAATCGTAATCTTCCCTTGCGGCGCCTCGTAAACCGTGGAAATCTCAAACGCCCCATGCGCCCCCGTCGTCTTCACGGTGACCAACGGTACAATCATCTCGGCATTTTCAAAGCACGTCTCAATGGAACCCGTCAGCACCACCTTCCAACCCGCACGACGCGCCGCTGGGATATGTTCGCCCAAAAGATTCAAAATCGTGCGCCGACCATTCAACACGCCCAACTTCGCCCCATCACGGCCATCAAAGCCCATCTCCATTGTGCGATCTAATGCCGTACTTTCGACCTCGCGATTGCGCACATAGCAATGGTAGAAATCATCCGGGTCCGCCACCGAAATCTCCTCTTGCGAACCCACCGTCACGCGATAATTGCCATACGTTGCAAAGAGCTTTGCCGACACAGCAATCTCTGAACCCTCCAACTCCAACGTGAACTTCGGCGTTCCTGGCGTCGTCGTAAAGAGATCCTCTGAAACACTCTCCTCTTCCAACGGAAGCACTGCCGTCAACTGCGGCAACTCGCTTTTGTAAAAGGCGACCAAGTGGCCACGGGGAATCGTCACGGGTTCGTGATAGACCATCTGAAACGGCAACGGTAGGGTTCCCGCCACCGGCACCACCATCGTGCTCGACACGGCAAAACCATGCACCCCCTTCACGAGCAACGTCATTCCGCGCGGCGCCACCACCGAGAGTACCAACGCCTCCGCCTCCGGACGCGCCTCCACGCGCAAGGGCGTCACCACCGCACGCTTCTGAAAGACCAATGGCTTTCGCGCGGAGCCCATGCTCACCCAACTCCGTTCCGAACAACGCAACAACGCCAAGCAATCACGCGCCGACACCATCAAGGTGTCCGAGATTGCCCCCTCGGCAATATCCTCTAACGTTTCGAGTAAATCCTCATCCCCCTCCGAAAAGGCATACGGCACCCGCGCCAACTCCTGCGGTTTCTGCGCAACCCCATCCACAAAGATGCGGATATTCACCCTCACCGCATCACGGTAAAAACCATCAATGAAAACCTGTTCACTCGGCAAAAAGACGCAAATCTTCGCAGGCTTCCCGCGCGCACTCCGTTGGATCAAATTCGAAGCCGTGGCCATTCGTTGCATGTGAGCGCGTTCCGCCTCATACATCTCACGACGCTCGTCATTACCATAAATATTCATGACCGCCAACATCGTTGCCACAATATGTTCGCACAACTGACCATAATCACGCGACTGCGAACACGGACACTTCCCCTCCGCCAAACCATTCGGCAACATCTTAAAGGAAACCTGCAACATCGCGCGATTCCCCAAGACCAACGCACGCCCCTCAGGATAACGGAAACTCACCTCTTTCACATCCGCCGACTTCACAATCTGCTGCGCACGACGTAACACCGCGGGATCCGCCCACTTCTGAATCTGCACCAACGTTGGAGCACGCTCCGCCGCAAAGGTCACCGACTCCTCCTTCGGCTGATTCCGTTGCACCCAATCCAACGCCACCGCGATTGCATGCGGACACACCCCACGCTTCGACACCGCGCACACACAATCCACCCGCGGCTTCCCCTCACCCAACGTCAACCGCGTCACAATCCGTGCCGCCCCAATCTTCAACGATCCCCCAATCACATTTCCCTGCAAACGCGCACCCTGCACCGCCCCAGACGCCTGCAACTGACTTCCCTGTTCGGTCACATCCGAACTCGCCCAAGACAAAATCTCACGTTTGCTTAAATTCATAACCAATCAATGCGCTCAAAACCTAATAAAACCGAGGCAAACACCCCTCAAAAGCCCCCATAGCATACCAAAACCACCCGCCGCGCGCCACCCTCTAGACACAGAACACCCGCGCCTTAGCAGAATCCGCCCGAGAAACAAGCGCGAGTAGTAAAAAAGCATTCCTGAAACCTGCAGGAATGCTTTTTTCATTGTGCACAGATTGCTACACAAAATAACGAGATTGTAGCCC
>JAFYMU010000123.1 GCA_017548245.1 Kiritimatiellia bacterium
CAACCTTCGGAACAGAATCAGCCGCAGGAACAAGAGCAAGAGGAACAGGAATCGCAGGCCGAAGAAGAACAGCAAGATACGGCCGATGAGGAATTGGAAGCCTTGTTGCAAAAGGCCATCGATCGCGAACGTGAACATGAAAATGAAAAACGGAAACGCGCCTTGCAACAGGTGCGTCCGAATGTGCGCGACTGGTAGTTTGAATTGCAGTTCAATTGCCCCTGCAATCGAGGCTCAATTGATTGTCAATCGAGGCTCAATTGATTGTCAATCGAGGCTCAATTGGGGAGTGAATCGAGGCTCAATTGAAAACTCAAAATAATGGCTTTTGAACCACCGCTTTTGCTAACCCTTGCAAAAAGTCGTATAAAAGGGGCAAGAAGTGTGTTTTGGAGAGGCTTTTAATTGCCTTTTTACTATGAAAATCTCTAATGATGTGATAGACTATAGGTGTTATGGCGAATTTTGAATATCGCGCGTTAGATAATAAACGTATCCAACAGTCGGGCGTCGTAGAGGCTTCCGACCGTCGTGGTGCATTGGCGATATTGCGTGGCATGGGATTAACGCCGCTTTCGGTGAAAGAAGCCGCAGGTGACAGTGCAAAGGCCGCGCAAAAGGAACACGTCTCGCTCTTTTCCTTCTCCGCTCGTCCTGCTAAGAAGATGAAGCCTGCCGAAGTGCTCTTGTTTACCTCAGAGCTGGCAGATTTGATTGAAGCAGGTATGACCTTAGGTGCCGCACTTAACACCCTTGCCAACCAAGGCGATCCCCACTCGGGCATGTGCGTGGTGGCGACCGACTTGAAGGACCGCATCATTCGCGGTGAGGCCTTCTCGGATGCGGTGGATGCACACCCCAAAACCTTCCCTGCAATCTACGGCAATATGGTTCGTGCAGGTGAAGCCTCGGGCGCGATGGTGGAGGTGCTGCACCGTTTGACGGAGCATTACGAACGCACCCAGTCGATGAAGAGCAAAATTGTCTCTGCGCTCACCTATCCGTGCATCGTTTTGGGCATCGGTGTCTTGGCGGTTATCTTCTGTATGGTCAAGATTGTGCCGCAGTTTGCAGAACTCTTCAAGAGTATGGGCCAAGAATTACCGTTACCCACGCGTCTCTTGATGGCGATGAGCGAAGGCATGATCCGTTACGGCGTCTTCTATCTCTTGGGTACCATCGTCTTAGTCCTTGTCTTCCGTAAGTGGACGCAGGGTGCAGGACGTATGAAGTGGGACGGCTTTAAGTTGAAGATGCCGCTCATCAAGGGGTTGATTGCCTCGGGTGCTTATGCTTCGCTCGCGTACACGATGCAGACCTTGCTTGCCAATGGCGTGAATGTCTTGAGTGCGCTTCGTATCTCCGAAGAGACGAGCGGCAATGCGGTGATTGGTGAAGAATTGAAGAAGGCGCGCGAACGTGTGACGGATGGTACGACGATTTCGGGACCGTTGGCCCAGAGTGGCGTCTTTCCACGTATGATGACCGATATGATGGCCTTGGGCGAACAGACCGGCAATCTTCCCACTGCGTTGGGCCACATTGGCAAACGTTATGAGGCAGAATTGAATCGCAATATCAAGGTCTTTACCACGATGTTGGAACCGATTCTGATTCTCTTCGTTGCCGTGGTGGTCGGTTTTGTGGCTATTGCAATTTTGTCCGCCGTCTTCTCGGCCACCTCGGCCATGGGACACTAAGTTGATTTGAATAAGAAAGGAAAGCAGATGACTAACTCTCGTAAACTTCGTCGCAAAGGTTTTACCTTGGTGGAACTCTTGCTCGTGATTACCATTTTGGGCATTTTGGGTACCGTGGTGGTCGTGAACTTCGCAAGCGCGGGTGATGATGCGCGTAAGGCAACGACGTTGACCTCGATCAATGCGATCACGCAGGCGTGTGACATCTATCGCATGAAGACTGGTCGCGTGCCGCGCAATCTCGAAGATTTGACCAATGGCATCAATGATGACGAACCCTTGTTGAAGGCTGGCGCGTTGAACGATGCTTGGGGCATTCCCTTTGAATACAAGGCCGAAGGCAAGAAGTATGTGGTTCGCTCGGCAGGTGCTGACGGTGTGATGAACACCGAAGACGACTTGACGAACTAAGTTTTGCGTAACCCCAGAGGGCAAGATGATTACCTACACCTTGGAAAATGGTGAATCAAAGACCGTGGCGCATGGTACGCCACTGTCAGAGGTCTTGCCGAAGACCAAGGACGGCTTGCCCGTGTTGGCCGCATTGTTGAATAACGATGTGGTGCCGTTGGATTCGCCGGGGTTGCTGAACGGTTCGCTCAAAGCCTTAACCTTGGCTGATGAGGATGGTTGGCAAGTCTATCGCCGAACCCTTTGTTTTCTCTTAGCCAAGGTCTTGCACGAACATTTCCCTGGCATCCAATACAGCGTTCGTCAAAGTTTTGGCCATAACGCGCTCTTCTGGACTTGGAATCTTCCCGAAGCCGAACGCGAAGCCAAAACCGCGACCTTGCGTGCGGGGTTAGCGGCGCTTATTGAGCAGAACGAACCCATCCGCCATTGTTTGGCAGGGTACGAACAGATTCTCTCGCTCTTCCGAGCCAGTGGTCAGGTAGACAA
>JAFYMU010000124.1 GCA_017548245.1 Kiritimatiellia bacterium
CCTGCGTGGGGATTGAGGGCCAAGACGCCAATGCGCGGGCGACGCCCTAAGAGGCGTTGGGCCGCAGTCGCGGTATCCTTGAAGACGCGAAGAAGGCGTTCGCGAGTAATCAAATCGGGCACGTCGCGCAAGGCACAGTGAATGGTGACGAGCGAGACCAAGAGATTTGGCGAGAAGAAGGCCATCGTGGCCTCTTCGCGACCGCACAACTGCGCGAGGAGTTCGGTATGTCCTGGAATGCCGGTGTGGCCCGCGAGATGGAGTGCCGCCTTACTAAAGGGCGCGGTGACAACGCCACGTGCCGTTCCTGCCAAAACATCGCGTCCTGCTTGCACCACTGCGCGGTAGGCCACATCGCCCGTGGCGGCTTGGTTGGTGCCCGGCTGAATCGTTTCAGGTGCGACTTCGCACGGCACGTCACACCAAAGGATATTGGGGGGGATGGCAACCTGCGCCGCATGGCAAGCGCGTTCGAAGAGGGCGCGATTGGTGTAGAGACGAAAGGTCTCTTCAGGAAAGGCGGCAATCGCCTGCGCGGTAATCTCGGGGCCAATCCCAGCGCAATCACCGCCTGTGATGGCCAAAGGAATCGTTGCGTCAGAAGAAGACTGCATAAAATGCCTCTTAGAATCCGTGCACTTCGGGGATGAATGGCGTTTGCGTGGCCACTTGCAAGGCGTGGTGCATCTTCTGCATCAAAGCGAGAATGTCCGATGCGTTACAGGTGGCATCCGTCGCGAGCACATTGGCATGCACCGCGGAGACATACGCGCCACCGATGCGCCACTGCTTCGCCCCCAGTTTGTCTAATTCGGCACCTGCCAAGAGCGGCAACGCATTGCGGAAGAGCGAACCGCAGGTGTGCAAGCCCGTGAAATCGGTTCGCTTCGCGGCATAGGCTTGACGCGTGGCGCGGATCGTTGCGGGGTCCACTTCGGGGGTGAGTTTGAAGGAGACCGAGAGAATTGTCATCCCTGTGACACCACGGACCGAACGGTATCCCGTGTTGACTGCTTCTGCGGGGATATGGCGCAATTGACCATCGGTGAGCACGGCGCGAAGGGCTACAATGCGTTCCCAAATGGCGTGCCCGTGGGCTCCAGCATTCATGCGCGCCCAACCGCCCACAGTGCCAGGGATGTGCTGCATAAAATCCAAACCCGACAACCCTTCCTGTTCGAGGCGATCGAGCAAGGGCGCGCCCAACATCCCAGCGCCAACCGTTACGGTGTCACCTTCACGGGTGTATTCTTCAAAACAAGGACCGCGCAAGACGCAGAGCACGCCTGGGAGGCCTAAGTCCGAGAACCAAGAGTTCGAACCGCATCCCTTTATGCGGATGGGGATTTGATTGGCATTGCAGTAGATGCACAACGCCGAGAGCGCCGCGACGCTTTGGGGTTCGGCATAGACATCTGCCATTCCGCCAGCGCGGAAGAAGGTGTGCTTGGCGAGCGGTTCATTGGCACGCAGGATGATCTCCTCGGGCGTGAAGAACTCGCTCAACTGTTTGTAGTAGGGATTGGTGGCCGACGGCTGGATGGGTTCGTCATTAATCACTTGACCGATGCGTTCCACGTCACCTGCGCCGACGATCAAGAGCAAATCGCCCTCCTTCGCGGTGCGACGCAAGTAGTGTACCACCTCATCTGAGTTGCGCGCCAAACAAATCGGCTGTTGCGGATTGGCGGCACGCATCGCCGCATAGAGTTCGTGACTGTCGCAACCCTTCTCCAACTGTTCACTTGCCGCATAGACCGGCAACAAAATCACCTCTTGGTCGCCACCCAAAGTCGCCACAAAGTCATCCAAGAACTTGAGTGTGCGTGAATAACGGTGGGGTTGGAAGACGATGCGTAAGCGTTTGGGATTCTGTAAGCGTGCGATGGAGAGCATGGCTTGAATTTCAGCCGGGTGGTGGGCGTAGTCAATCACCGCACGCACCGCGGCCGTCTGCGGCGTCATCCATTGGAAACGACGCTTGGGTAATTCCGAACATGCCTGCGGAAGTGCCTTTAGTAAGGGTTGAGCCGGGAAGCCCAACGAGAGTGCCGCCGCCATAGCTGCCAACGCATTCAAGACGTTGTGGTCGCCCGGGATGGGGAGGTAAATCTCCTCAAGGGGTTCGTTATGCAACCACAAGGTCAACGACGTGCCATCGGGAAAGCGTTTGAGATTGGTGGCTCGCAACATGGCACTTTCGTTGAAGCCGTAGGTCAAAATAGGTACCTTGCAGAAACGCGTTGAGACGCGCATCGCACGTGGTGCATCGGCACACACCGCAATCCCCTCACGCGTCTGCTCCACCACCGTGGCAAAACACTGTTCGATCTCCTCCGCATTGCGGAAGTGATCCAAGTGGTCAAGGTCAATATTTGTAATCACCGTCACGGCCGGATGGTCATATGCTAACGTGCCATCACTCTCATCTGCCTCTGCAATGGCGATGCGGTCGTGATTCCAACCCTCCACGGTTTCACCATGAATCGGACCTGCATTCGTGTGCAAACGCGGTGTGTAGCCACCCAAACACCACAAGGGATTCTCGCCAATGCACTGCAAGAGGCGCGTGGTAAAACAGCTCGTCGTGGTCTTACCATGGGTGCCACAAACGGCGACCGAACGCAAGACGCTAATCCAACCCGCGAGACATTCACCACGCGACAAGACCGGAATGCCCGCCTTACGCGCCGCAACGAGTTCGGGGTCGTCAGCCTTCACGGCGGCGCTATAGACGAGCGCATCGCACGTCGTCAAGTGCGCAGGATTGTGATCTTGCTCCACATGGATGTTGTGCCGTTCAAAGAATTTGGCCCAAGACGGCGGGATGTGGCGGTCGCAACCAGTCACCTTCCAACCTTTCAGGTGGAGCATCCAAGCAATAGCCGCGGCGCCGACACCACAGATGCCCATGATATGGACACGTTCGGGCGGGAGTAAGAAGAGATTGACGGGTTGCTGCTTCAGCATGTGGAAGACTCCTCAAGCAATTCAATCAAAAAGGGACCATGCCCCTCGGCACAAACCGCTTCAGCGCGTTGGAGGAGGGACGGGAGATCTGCAGGGCGAATCCGTGCACCACGGATCCGAAAGGCCGGCGCCAAATCCACTAAGCACGGATTCGCAAAGGCCATCGGTAAGGGGATATCCCCCGCATAACCTCGGTTGTGAATCAGGAAAATGGTCGGTTCGTGCGCCAATGCGGCTTGATTCAAACGCAAGAAGAAGCCCTCCTTCAAGAGCTCTTCGGGGTGCAAATGGCAAAGGGTGACGGTGGAGTTATTCAAGGTTTTGGACCTGTTCGCGAACCGTTTCAAGCAACGTCTTAAAGGTGATAACGACAGACGAGATGGTGTTGCTAGCACACTTCGAACCCGTGGTGTTGATTTCGCGGAAGAACTCCTGACAGAGGAAGTCCAACGCGCGCCCGCAGGGTTCGTCACGACGCAAGAGTGTCTCGGCGTGTGCGAAGTGCGCCTCCAAACGGGTGAGCTCCTCGGCGATATCGCAACGATCGGCAAAGAGCGCGACCTCACGTTCAAGATGGCCCTCATCAAGGGTGATTCCCTCTGGTAACAACTCCTGAATGCGCTTCATCAATTGATCACGATAACGCGTGGGCTGCGTGGGGGCAATGGCGCAAATCTCGCGATACATCGTTTCAAGACGGCTGAGGCGTTCGCGAATATCCGCCGCGATACGTTCGCCCTCATGCAGACGCATCGCCTCCAACTGGGTGAGCGCCGAGGTGGTTGCCCCTTGCAAAGCCTCCCAGAGGACATCGGTCGGTTCGGGAATCGGAACCTCTTCCGCGTCCTTCGCCGCCAAGGCGATGAGATCAGAGAGGGTGGGCTGGGCGGTAATCTGAAGCTGCTGGGCGAGTTCGCGAACCTGTTCGTAGCGTCCCTTTAAAAGCGCTGTGGCATCCGAAGCACCTGCGGGCTTCACGTTGACGGAACACTTCACTGCGCCACGCGCCACGGATGCCTTTAACAATCCGAGGAGTTTCACCTCAAAGCACATCCATTCACGTGGCAACCAGATTGACGCATCAAACTGTTTGCGATTTACTGTGGCGATTTCCACGGTGATGGTATACGCATCACAAGTGGCCACGCCACGCCCAAAGCCTGTCATTGATTTCACCATAACGCGCCTATTTTATCAAACCTCAAAGCCCTCCGAAATGGAAAACGATGTAAAACCTGATGAAAAAGCCATGAAATGAAGCGATTGAAGGCTTTATGTCATGGTCTAATGAAGCATTTGTTGCGTGAAGCGGAACGCCGTATTCATGATTCTAAAATTGAAATAGAATCCTTATTTTCCTCTTAGAAATTGGAGCACGTTGCGCATCGATTTATCCAAAAAGAGGTTGTAATCCCCGCCCAATCCCATCTCTTGCGGCTTCTCACCCCAGCGCTGTCCACCATAAAAACACCATTTGATGGACGCTTTTTGGGGAATTGCGTAAATGGCGACAAGACTGGGGACGTCATTTTGTTCGCGGAGCGTTTTTTCAAAGAGCGCAACCCCGCGTTGCAAGGGGCACGTGCGCAGATCGACGCAACGTTGAAAGGGTGGAATCGCGGCAGATCTCCAATACTGCTTTTTATCGGTTTGTCGTTCGAGTAAAAGCGTTTTCGCACAGCTGAACTCAAAGACGCGATAGCGCGTTTGCTTCAACTCCGTCAGATAGACGACTTCACAAAAGAAACGCATCTGCTCGGCAACCGAATCATAGCGAAGCCCACACCCGATGACTTTGTGCTGTTCTGAAACTGCGGCTTCAACTGTTTTGCTAACAGCCGCCATGGCATCGATTAAGAATTGACCATCAACCACAAACAAAGACGCCTCATCGGCAGTTGTCTGTCGATACGCTTGCCAATCTAATGACGGCGTCTCACCGTAGACGACGCTGACACCTGCAAGGAGGGATAGAACAATAATTCGCAACCATTTCATTTGAATATCACCATCCTACACCTTTTGCCCTAACCCTTGCAAGGACTTTGTGAAGCGTGTATGATTCATCAATTTGACAGATAGTCGGAGTCTCCATCGGTTAAGGGGCAATGTTTTGATATTTCCATCGTTCAGATGGCTTTACCTTGTCCATGAAGAGATTGTGTTTGGGGTCATATTCAAGATTAGTGTCGTTCTCAGTTGGGTTTAGGTAGTATCGTAATGTGAGGAAACATCTTCCTTTGTGATCTCTTCTAAATAAAACATTGTCAGGGGAGTAGATTTTTCCGTAATGAGCTCCAATTAGATTACCATTTTCATCCAATCGTGTACGGGTCCTAAAAATATATCCAGTCCCTCTCTTCATGTGGTTGGATTTGACATGTTGGAAAATGCGTTCACCATAGGGTTCTTTTTCTAGTTCTACGATATCCGAAAAAGACATTTTGGGGTTAAATGTGTTGAAGGTCGCGGCGTGATAAGGAGAAATAAATGAGTTTTGATGTCCATGAGTTTCGTTGTAGGGGTATTGAAAAGTATAATATCCAGCCTTTTCATCTGGGAATCGGACCTCCAAAATCGAGCCATGGTAGTTTTTCCCATCGGAGCCATCCCATTGATAGCAAACTTCAATATCAGCATGAGAACCACTCCCATGTGGCGAGACCCAGTCATTAACAACCATATCAAAACCACACCATGCATTTAATAGAGGGATTTTTAATTCATTCCAATGTGAAGTTGCATACATCGGAATCGGGTTTAGACGCTCTTTCAGAACAAGTTCAATTGTAGGATTCCAAGGCTGCCATTTCCCATCTATTACATTTTCTTTAAAATTTGTGAACTCGTAGCGAATTATGTTGTGATAATATTTCTCGGTGCCAGGGTTACGAATATTAAATTTAGGCAACATTGAAAAGAGTGCATAAGTTAAAGCTGGGCTTTTGAATGTCACGAACCCATTTTTATCTGGAAATGCGGATAGATATTCTTCTCCGTATTCAAATGCTGCTTGAATCTTATAATCAGTGATAGGATAACCATCTTGATTAACAGCATGAACAGTGATTTTAGCC
>JAFYMU010000125.1 GCA_017548245.1 Kiritimatiellia bacterium
GACTTCGGGACCAGAAAAACGGCGACGCAAGAGGCCTGCGTGGACACCCGCGGCAAGCGCAAAGACCGAAGAGGTACGCGAATCCACACCATTCGGCGTGTAGATCTCTGCCGAGAGTTTGAGAATTTCAGTGCGGCGGGGTTCGTGACGAATCGGGGAGTAGGTGCGCGACACCGGGAGCATAATGCCATAACCGCCGTCCGCCATCGCAATGGCGCGACCTTCGCTGACGACCTCGCCATCATCGTTACGCAACTGTGCACGGAAAGGCATCGGCGACGCAATGTAGAGCAACTTGCCCGGCGGCACCATCACATCGCGGTAGAGGTCGGAGGGCAACTGCATCGTAATGGCGCGCGGCAAACCGGCCTTGGTCTTGGTGAAGGCGACGGGATCTTGGATGAAGCGAGCGGCCAAAGCATCGCCCTCTTCGTTCAACGGGATGGGTTCGTCCAACCACTGCAAGGTGCGCATCGCCATCACGCGACGTTGACGTTGCAACATACCGTGCACGGGCGACGAACCGCGTTGGCGCGTGGCCGCTTCGATGGCGGTTAAATCGGAAGGCGATGCCGAGAGGCAGCAGACTTGACCGGGGCTGAGTTGGACACCTTCAGGGTTGAGCACCATCGAGTGACCCGAGAGTAAATCGTAAGCCACGCGTTCGGGGAAGGCTGTGGCCGTGTAGGAGACCGTCTGGCACTGTTGCCAATCAAGGTTCGCCAAGATGAGGAGGGGCGTGTGGCCCGCGCGTTCGCGCAAGACCGCCAAGACATTACCGCCGCCATGTTGCAACTGCTTGAGCGAAGTCGTTGCACCAAAGAGCGGATGGCTACGCAAGATGGCATTAAGGCGACGAATCAAGTCACACGCATTGTCGGCCGAACCCCAATTGAGGCCACCGCAACCATGCACGTCAATCTTTTCACGGGCATACCATTCCACACCCGCCGTGATACCAAAGGAACCCTGCTGCGAGAGGAGGGCCGAGAGGGAGAGACGCAAACGTGCATACGCAGGCGAGGTCGCTGCCAAACGGTTGTTGTCGTGCGTTTCGGCAAAGTGAACCAAGGGCCCGCGTTGTTCGGAGAGGCGCAACATCTCAGGCAACATGGCTTCAAAGGCCGAACGGTCATAGGTCTGGAACATTTCGGAGTAGGCCCAGTCCAAACCCGACTGGCCAATCAAGGCCTCCGTAACATCCATCGGACCACCCAAGCCTTCCAAGAGGAAGACCGTGTCAGGATATTCGCGGCGCACCAAGGCCACAATCACATCCCAAGCCGCCTTCGGAATCATGTAACCCGCGTCGCAACGGAATCCGTCCACGCCCTGACGGCACCAGTAGAGGAAGACATCGGCAATTGCACGGCGCAATTCGGGCTTCGAGTAATCCAACTCCACCAAATCTTCCCACGTCACGCCCCAAGCACCCGGCGAATGGAAAGAACCATCGGCATTCTTGCGGTACCATTCGGGATGGTGAATCTGGAAAGTTGCCGCCCAACCCGTGTGGTTTGCGGGCAAGTCCATGAAGAGCGAAGCACCACGTGCATGCACCGCGCCCACCAATTCGTGGAACTGATCCAACGGCGTTGCCGAGGTATCAAATTCTGCTAACGCGGGGTCAATATCCAAGAAATCGCGACCCGCGAAGGGTGAACCAAAACGGCCCATACGCGCAAAGGTCGTTGGCGTCGGGTGAATCGGCAACAACAAGAGGCCACGGAAGCCCAAATCCACGCAAATGTGATCCAAGTGACGAATGAGCGAACGGAAGGTGCCGCTCGGCGGAATCACCGTGTAACCCGCATGATCCAACATCGTCTCCACCTGCGCATGCGCCGTTGAAGCAAAGGGAGCCGACATCGTCGCAGGCGTAAACTGACGCACAAAGGCCGCATAAATCATATTGCCCGCGGCCGTATGAGCAGGCGCCACCTTGATTACCGTGTTACCATAACCATCCGACCACACCGGCGTCGGATCATCCTCGCGAATAAAACACGCCTTACCCTCAAACACACCCACTTCCAACAAGGGAATCCGAACCGTCCACTTGCCCTTCCCACACGCCGTCATCGGCACATCATGCCAATCATCACCGCTAATGAGGCGGTTTTCATCCACATGAGCAAGCACCTCTGCTTGATGAATGGCCGCTGCACCAATATTTGTGCGGAAGACCATCGTTCCGCGTCCGAGTTCCTTAGCAGCGCAAAAAACATTCACTTCAAGGGTGTCGCCGACCCATTTTAAGAGTTTTTGACCAGCGGCGGGTTCTTGTTTCATAAGTCTAAAATCCTTCTTTTAAGGCATTTAATTACATTAAAGTATAGCATATATGAAGAGATTATGACAAGGAGCCCTGCGGGCGTTGCTAGTTGTTGGTTGATGGTTGCTAGTTGTTAGTTATTAGTTCTGGGTTATGGGTTTTGAGAAAAGCACTGGCAGAATGGGGAAGCCACAAGGATATGCGCCCGAGCCCAAAGGGCTGGGAAACACACAGAAGACACGGAAAAGGCGGCTACGCCGCAGGACTGCCAGCGTGAATTAACACCATAAACACTAGGCGATGCATTGCTCAGGAGCCCTGGCGGGCAGTTGTTGGATGTTGGTTGCTGGATGTTAGTTGAAAATCGTAATTCATAAATCGTAAATCATAATTAGTTTCAGGGCTACGCCCACGAAAAGCCAACGCATCGTGCCAAGCACGTAGGGATTCTTCGTAGAGTGATTTCACAATTCCACGGCCAACCCGCTAACCGCAAACAGTCAACCGCTAACCGCCCGCAGGACTCAATTCATCATTCATCATTCATCATTGGCAATGGCCGCCCTCCCGTTCCTCCAACACCGTTGGCTCATTCACGCCATGCGTGGATGCGACAGACATCACCGCAGGCCTGCCAGCGCGATTTAACACTATAAATACTAGGCGATGCATTACGCTTTTCGTAACACTAGGGCTGCGCCCA
>JAFYMU010000126.1 GCA_017548245.1 Kiritimatiellia bacterium
AACGAACCGCCATTGACGCCGATGCGAATGGGAATCTTGCGCGGACGTGCGGCATTGACCACGGCCCGAACCCGATCTTCGCCACCGATGTTACCCGGATTGATGCGCAACGCCGCGATGCCTGCTTCAATGGCGGCAAGGGCGAGGCGGTAATCGAAATGGATGTCGGCAATGAGCGGTAAGGGGCTTTTGGCGCAGAGCGTTTTGAGTGCATCGGCAGCCTGTTGGTCGGGAACGGCCACGCGGAAGAGGTCGCACCCCAATTCCGCGGCGCGTGAAATCTGTCCCAAAACGGCAGGGATGTCCGCGGTGGGGACGTTGCCCATCGTTTGAACGGAAACGGGTGCGCCGCCACCAACCGTGACATTGCCAATTTGAATCGGGCGCGTCTGATTACGTGTCATGGGGGATTAGGAGAAGAGGTTGAGGACGAAGCGGCGAACGTCCGAGAAGAGGAACCAAACCATCATCAACAAGAGCAAAATCGAGAAGGCGGTGGTAATGTAACCCAAGACCTTGGCACTGATTTCCTTGCGACGAATGAGGGCATAAAGGGCAAAGAGCACATGGCCGCCATCGAGCACGGGCAAGGGCAAGAGGTTGATAAAGGCCAGGTTGATGCAGATCAAACGCAAGAAGCCTAAGCTGGCCCAAAGGCCCATTTGAATGACTTGCATTAAGACGGTGAAAATCATCAAGGGGCCACCCAAACCCTTGGCCGCGCGGCCACGTTCGCCCTTCGTCTTAGGCATGGTTAATGCACGTAAAATGCGTACAATACCGGAGACGTCACCCTTGATTTGTTCGTAAATGCCACGGTTTGCCATCCAAGGGAAGGTACGATTTGTTAAGAGTCCAGAGAGAAAACCAAAGCGAGGGGTGTCATCCTCTTCCGAGAGCTTCTTGGGTTCGAAGGTGACCTCAAAGGTCTCTTCTCCACGCTTGAGTTGGAGTGTCACCGGCTTATCATTCGGGAAGGGGGGCGTATTGGAGTAAAGGTCAAGTTCTTCAAAGGGCGTGCCGTCAATGGTAAGGATGCAGTCCATCGGTTGTAAGCCGGCCGCTTCAGCGGGAGAGCCTGGGACAACTTCAAGGACGCAGTAGCGCACCGCGCCTGGAATGCAACCACCGACGACGTAGATGGATTCATTAGGAGAAACTTGGGTGTCCAATACGGCTTGGGTGGAATGACGTTCCGCCTCGCGTTCGTAGGTGATTTGAACGACATCGTTGGTTGTGCCCGAGAGGAAACATTCGGTTTGGAAGGCCATCCACGTTTCGACAGGGGTGTTATTCACACTCAAAATGGTGTCGCCCTTACGTAAGCCCGCATTCCATGCAGAGGTGTTCTTGCAGACATAGCCCAAGGTGGTCGTTGCTCCCGTTGCCTTAGGGGGTGAAAACAGGGCAATGCAGCAGGCGCAGAAGAGGGCGAGGACAATGTTACCCATCGGGCCTGCGACGGCCACGATGATACGTTTCCACGGGGGGGCAGGAGGCAAGGTTTCACCATGGTCGCCCTGGATTTGCTTCATGCCGTCGGGGTCGAGTTGGGGCAAGGAGACGTAACCGCCAAAGGGAATGGCAGAGATGCGCCATTCGGTCTTGCCAATCTGACGTTTCCACAACGCAGGACCAAAGCCAATGGAGAAGACATCTGCCTTGAGCCCCAAGAGACGTGCCGCGGTGAAGTGGCCAAATTCATGAATGAAGACGGCGAGGGAGAAGATTAAAGCGGCCGCCAGAATGATAATCGGCCACAAGAAGTAGGGGGAGGAGAAGATTGATTCGAGCATAGGTGAGTCTCAAAAAAGGGGAATCAGAAGGTAAACGATTAACGAACGAGCGGCACGAGGAAGCGTTCGCGCTGACGGAATTGGGCGATATGGGTGTAACCCACGCGGGCTAAGAGATCGGCGCCACGGTCAAAGTCAGCCGCGACCAAATGGGCTTGGTGGGCATCGGATGAGAGTGTGACGGGGATGTCACGACGCAAACATTCGCGCAAAATGGCTTCGGTGGGATAACAGGCACGGCAGTCTTTACGCCAACCCGCGGTGTTGAGTTCCACCGTCATATGGGTGTCTGCAATGGCGTCCAAGGTCTCGGCAATGACGTCGCTCATGTCTTCGGTCGGGTAGAAGTCGAACTTTTTGACGAGGTCAAGGTGGCCTGCAATATCAAAGCATTGGCTACTGACCATCTCGCAAACCGTCTTCCAATAGCGACGCGTTACAGCGTTAATCTCATCAGTAGAGAGTTTTTCCCAGTAGGTGCGCGTGAGGTCAATGCTATCCGAACCGACAAAGTGGACCGAACCAATGGTGTAGTCCAAGCGTGGGTCTGCCGCAACAGGTGCAAGCCACGCAGCGGAGTGGTCAAGCCAGTCAAATTCAAGACCGGTGACAATCTCAAGCGTTGCGGGAGCCGTAGCCTTGAGTTCGGCAATCGTATCAAAGTAGATTTCAACGGCATCGAGTTGGAGGGCCCAATCGGGTGCCGTGGTGGCTTCAGGAGAGGCTTTGTAGTAATGGTCTGCAAAGCCGAGGTGCCCCACGCCCGCGGCTTCCGCAAAGGCGAGGAAGTCGCGAGGCGCTTCGGCCCCGTCACTGAAGGTCGTGTGATTATGATAGGAGGCCCACTTCATTAGGCGCGCTTTCTAGAGCCATAGCCACGTTTTGCCGCGGCGGGGCCACCCTTTTTGCCGAATCCACCCGAACGCTTCCCGCGGCCACGCGTCTTGGCGATGGCCGCCTTACGCGTTTCTTCTGCATGGCGACCGCCATTCCAAACATCCTTGGCCGAACCCTGGATGTAGGCGAAGTCCAAACGACGGGCAGGGAAGTCCACCTTGGTCACGAAGACCTTGAGCTGCATGCCAGCCTTAATCTGCAACTTGCCGGCGCTGAGGGTTTCGGTCGTGGGATTGTAAGAGACGAACTGCTTGGAGATGCCGGCGATGTGCACCATGCCCGAGAGTTGGAGATCAATCACATCCACGAAGAAGCCGTAATTCTTCACCGTGACGACAACAGCATCGTATTCCTGCGGCTTGCGGTCATCCAACTGCTGCTGGAGGAAACGATACTTCTTGATCTCGGTCAAGGTGCGTTCGGCCTCATCGGCCACCTGTTCACGTTCGGTCGCCTGAGCTGCCGCGCGGTCCAACCATTCCTGGCTGACGCGCCCCTTGGTGGTGCCGCCAGTCAAGTAGTTCGCCAACTGACGGTGGAGCACCAAGTCGGGATAACGACGAATCGGAGAGGTGAAGTGGGCGTAGTAGGTCAAGGCCAAACCGAAGTGCCCAAACTGCTTTGCCGAATAGAGGGCGCGGCGCATCGAACGCAAGACGAGCGTATGGATGTGGTACTTTAGGGGATGGTCTTCGGTGTTCTTGAGGAGGGCTGCCAACTCCTTGGGTTCACGCAAGTTACGCGGACGAATGCCGAGTTTGCGCAATTCAAGTTCCAACTTGGCAATCTTTTCCTCGTCAGGGGCTTCGTGCAGACGACTGATGATGGCGACTTGATGGGTCAAGAGTTCGCGTGCCACAGCTTCGTTCGCGGCCACCATGCAGCATTCAATCAACTGATGCGACTCGTCATTGGAGGCGGCGTGGATACCCGTCATGCGACCTTCGGCGTCCAAGGTGATGTCCACCTCTTGGGAGGCCATTTCAAGGGCGGCATTGCGTTCGCGTTGCTTCTTCAGCTGACGCGTCAACTCCAACACAGCCTTCAACGTGGGCGCCGTCTTTTCATGGAGCGGACCGCAAATCGGGGTCACGGGGCGATCTTCCAGAATCGCCATGGCTTCTTCATAGGCCAGACGCTGGGACGAACGGATAATCGTCTTGGCAAAACGCGTGGCGAGCACCTTGCCGTACTTGTCGTAGGTGATAAAGACGGAGAAGGCGAGGCGATCTTCGTTGGGCATCAAGGAGCAAACGCTGTTGGAGAGTTGCTCAGGCAACATCGGGATGACCTTGTCGACCAAGTAGACACTGCAGCTACGACGATAGGCTTCGCGGTCAAGTGCACCGCCTTGGGGCACAAAGTGGCTCACGTCGGCGATGTGAACGCCTAAGACGCGGTTGCCAGCGGCATCCTGTTCGAGGCTGATGGCATCGTCAAAGTCGCGCGCACTGGCAGGGTCAATCGTCAGGATAAAACGGTCACGCAAATCTTCGCGCGTGCCGGGTTCGCCCAAACGGCTCGCTACCTGTTCCGATTCGGCAATGACCTCCTTGGGAAATTGTTCAGGCAGTTCGTACTGACGCAGAATCGCGAGCGTATCCAACGAGGGCTTGTCTTCGGGGCCAATAATCTCAAGGAGTGTGGCAACGAGTTGTTCTTCGCGCTTTTCGCTACGTTCAATTCGCACCACCACGCGATCGCCA
>JAFYMU010000127.1 GCA_017548245.1 Kiritimatiellia bacterium
AACAACTAACAACTAACAACCAATGACCTCCTTAACCCGTTTTTCCCCTGCCAAAATTAACCTCTCCCTTGCCGTATCGGGAAGCCGAGCGGACGGTTACCACGATTTGGATTCGGTGGTGGCCTTGCTCTCTTTAGGGGATGAGGTCACCCTCACGCAGGCGGAGACGACGACCCTTCAAGTGGTGGGCGAGGGGGTGGATCTCTCGGCGATGCCCGAGGATTGCGAACGCAACCTCGCGGTTCGGGCGGTTCGCATGTTGGAAGGCGCAACGGGGCGTTCGCTCCCCACGGCGATTGCGATTACCAAACGGATTCCCCTCGGCGGCGGCCTCGGTGGGGGAAGCTCTAATGCCGCAACCGTGCTCAAGGGAATGGTGGAATTGTGGAATCTCGATTTGCCCGAAGCCGAACTGATTCGCCTTGCCGCGCAATTGGGTTCGGACGTGCCCTTATTCTTATTAGATGGTACGGTGCGCATGCGTGGGCGCGGGGAGGTGATCGAACGCCTTCCGATGGCGAACGCGAAACCGCTGCATCTCGTTTTAGCCAATGATGGCACCCATTGTCCCACCCCTCAAGTTTACCGCGCCCTTGATGCCGCGCGTGGTCAAACCGAAAACTTTTCATTCAAGGGCTTGACAGATGGGGGTGTTTTTTGCGATACTTTGTGTCTCTCTCTCCGAGAAGGAAAGGCCGAACAGGCAGTGCAGTGGGTCTTCAACGACCTTGAAACGCCTTGTTTAGCGCACTTTCCGGGTGTTCGAAGCACAGCCGAAGCCCTGCGCGAAGCGGGTTGCAGAGGGGTGCTACTTTGTGGCAGCGGTGGAACCGTTTGTGGCATTGTAGACCGTGCGGAGGATGGAGAGCGAGTACTTGCGCATCCGGCGTTAGCTCAATGTTGGCGCGCAAGTGTACAGACGCTGCCCGATGGTGTAATGGCAGCACACGGGCCTTTGACGCCCATAGTCATGGTTCGAATCCATGTCGGGCAACCATGCCCTCAGCGTCTGTCTTAAACTTTAAGGAAAGCAGAAATGGAAAACCTCAAGGTATTTTCGGGAACCGCGAACCAGGCGCTCGCCGAGAAGATTGTGGCCTGTATGGGCACAACGCTCGGCGGCATTGATATTCGCCACTTCCCTGACGGTGAAACCTTTTGCAAGTACAATGACAATGTGCGCGGCGCGGACGTCTTTTTGGTCCAGCCGATTTGCGGTCAGCCGAATGAAATGCTGATGGAACTGTTGATTATGATCGATGCGGCACGTCGTGCTGCAGCGGGTCGTATTACGGCAGTTCTTCCCTATTATGGTTATGCGCGTCAGGATCGTAAGGATCAGCCGCGTGTGCCGATTACGGCAAAGTTGGTGGCCAACCTCTTGGTGGCAGCCGGCGCGAACCGTGTTTTGACGATGGATTTGCACGCACAGCAGATTCAAGGCTTTTTTGATATTCCCGTGGACCACCTTTATGCCGCGCCGGTTATGGTGAAATACTTGCGCGAAATGAAGTTGGCTAAGCCTCTTGTCGTTTCACCCGATACCGGCGGGGTCAAGACGGCTTATGCTTACTCGCAGATGCTCGGCACAGGCCTGGCAATCGTTGCGAAACAGCGTTTGGGTGCCGCGGAAGTGGATGCGTTCAGCGTGGTCGGCGATGTCGACGGCTGTGACGTGATCATGGTTGATGATATGACGACGACCTGCGGAACGCTTTGTGCAGCTGCAAAGCTTCTGAAGTCGAAGGGCGCTAAGAGCGTCCGCGCAGTGGTCTCGCACATCCCCCTCACGCAGGTGGGCATCGACCGCCTTCGTAACAACAATGGCCTCATTGAGGAGCTCATTACGACCGACTCCATCCCGCTTGCTGATAAGGAAGCAGGTTTGCCGGTTCACGTGCTCTCGGTGGCACCGCTGTTGGCCGAAGCGATTACCCGCATTCATAATAACCAGTCCGTCTCTTCGCTCTTCCGTTTGTCGTAAGCGAAGAGAGGACGACCTCTAGAAACAAGGATACCATCCATGAATCAGATTACTCTCACCGCCGTTGTGCGTTCCGAGCAAGGATCTGGCGCTGCCGGTCGTTTACGTCGTGCAGGCAAGATTCCTGCTATTTTGAAGCGTGCTACGGGTGAACAGACCCTCATCACGTTGGATGCCCACGAATACGAAATGTCGATGCGCAAGAAGACCGCTGAGTCCGAAATCGTTATCGACCTCGCTGGCGTTCAGATTTCCGTTACTATTTACGAAGTGCAGAACGATGTGATCACTGGCGCAGTGACACACGTCGACTTTGGTGAAGTTTCGAAGTAACCCATTGCCCGGTTGCATTAAGCCGGGCAGGCGATGAACGCAATGAAGGTGCTTGTCGGTCTCGGAAACCCTGGCGAACAATACGCCGAAACTCCGCATAACCTCGGCTTCAAAGCAATCGATGCAGTGGCATCAGCCTTGAACGCAGAGTGGAAACTTGAGAAACGCTTCAAAGCCCTCGTCGCCAAAGCCACCCGCAAGGGTGAAATCCTGTGGCTCATCAAGCCGCAAACCTACATAAACCTCTCCGGAGAAAGTGTGGGACCTTTTTTAAGGTATTACGGCGCGACAGCCAAAGACCTCCTGGTCTTCAGCGATGATTGCGACCTTCCTACGGGAAGACTGCGCATCCGCCCATCGGGTTCTGCCGGTGGACACAATGGCCTCAAAAGCCTCATCGCACACGTCGGAACGGAAGCCTTCACACGAGTTCGCCTCGGTGCAGGTCGCTCCCCCGAAGAACGCCGCGGGTTGATTGATTTCGTCTTACATCGCTTCTCGGAAGCGGAGGCCGAAGTCGCTAATCAAACCGCCGCAGTGGCCGCTGAAGCCGCCCTCTTTTGGCTTGACCATAGCGTACAGGAAACGCAAAACCGATTTAATGCAGTTCGGACCACGAACAATCAGGAAAAGTTGTAATGAAGAAGTACGACGCAAACTTTATCTTCGTCCAAACCGGCCGCGATGAGGCCTGGACGAAAACCATTGAGCGCATGCAGGCGGAAATTGTCCGCATCGGCGGTAAAGTGCTCGATACCCAGGACCGCGGTAAAAAGACCTTCGCTCGCATCCAGCAGAAGAAGGAAAGCGGCACCTATTTGACCATTCGCTTCGAGCTCGATCCTGTCAAGGTGAATGAGCTCCGCGCACGTTATGCCCTCATCGAAGAGATCTTCCGTCTCCAGATCTTGGCAATCGACCCCATCATTGAGCTCAAGCTCGCTAAGCAGGCCGCTGAGAAGAAGGCACGCGCTGAGGCTAACGCTAAGGCTGCCGAATCTACCCAGGCCTAATCTCCGCGAGGATCTTCAAGATGGCCGCTACTCTCAACAAAGTCTTCTTGATGGGTAACCTCACTAGGGACCCTGAAATGAAGCAGACCCCTTCGGGCGAATGCGTCGCCGAACTCGGTCTCGCCGTGAGTGAACAGTTCCGTTCGCGCACCACCAATGAGACCCGCGAAGTGGTTACCTTTGTCGACGTCACCGTGTGGGGCAAGGTCGCTGAAAATTGTGGCCAGTACCTCCAAAAGGGTCGTCCGATCTTTGTTGAAGGTCGCTTGGTGTTGGATACGTGGGAAGATAAGACCACCGGTCAAAAGCGTAGCCGTTTGCGCGTGCGCGCCGACCGTGTCCAGTTCTTGTACTCCCCCGAAAAGAGCCGTCGTGATACCAATGGCGCCGCAATGGGCAGCGATTGGGCACCGGCCGCTCCGGAAACTGCTTTGCAGCCTCCCCGCCAGGCACATGCCGCCCCTGTGGCACCGGCCGCCCCTGCTGCCGCTGCTGCTGATGATGAAGATCTTCCCTTCTAATGCGATTCTGACAAGTAAGGAACTCTTACCATGCCTATGAAACCCAAACGCCCCGGTTCCCGCAAGCCCAAGACCGATTTGGTCCCCCGCAAGCGTCAGGCAATTTTGGAACCGACCGAAATCGTTGATATCAATGATGTTGAATTGCTCAGCCGTTTCGTGACCGAATACGGCAAAATCATCCCCGCCCGCGTCTCCGGTGTGACCGCTCTCCAGCAGCGCCACATCAAGAAGGGCATCCGCCGCGCCCGTAACATGGGCTTGCTCGCCTAAACCGAAAGGAATAATCACATGGCCATTCAATTGATTCTGATGGATGATGTCGAATTCCTCGGCAAAATCGGTGACACCGTGACCGTTCGTGACGGTTACGCTCGTAACTACCTCCTCCCCAAAGGCCTCGCTGAGCCCCTCACGAAGAACGCGCTCCGCAAGCTCGAAAAGATCCGCAAGGAACGCGAAGAGCTCTTGAAGATCCGCCGCGCTGAGGCTATGGACAAGGCTGGTAAGCTCAAGGGTCAGACCCTCACGATCGCTGTGAAGGCTATCGAAGGCGACGAAGAAGGTAAGCTCTACGGTGCCGTGCACGCTGCCGACATCGCTAAGGCCCTCACGGAAGCTGGCGTTGCTGTCGATGCCGCTATGGTGAAGCTCGAAGAGCCCATCAAGCACCTCGGCACCACGGATCTCACCATCGCTTTGATGGCTGACATCACCGTGACGCTCAAGCTCGCTGTGATCGCTGAATAAGCCCACACGCTCGCGTGACACAAAACAAGCGGCCCACCTCGTGAGCCGCTTGTTTTTTTGTTTATGCGTGAGGATGCGAATGGCGTTTGGCTGACAGAACGCGATGGAGGGGGTGGTCTAGCGGAGTGTTTTAGAGGGTTTCTTAATAGAAGGTAGGCGCGTGGATGGTGTTTAGGCGTCGCAGGGGGTGAGGAACTGTAGGGGAGGGCTTGCTTTTGCCGGTGATTTCGGTTATTATGGGAGAAACCCTTTTTTGAGGATGGAACATGAAGCGTAGAGATTTTTTGAAGGCAATGGGTGCAGCGGCTGTAACGATGCCGGGCGTGTTACCTGCGATGGCGTCTGATAGCGTGCGCGAGGTCAACACAGCGGGTGCTTTGTGCGCCCATTCGGGGAAGAAGCCGAATGTGATTTTGGTCTTGTGCGATGACTTGGGTTGGGGTGACTTGGGTCAGTTCTGGCAGAATCAACGTGCCGCAGAGGGTAAGATTCATATTGATACGCCTCATCTGGATGCTGCGATTCAACGCGGTGTGATGATGACGAATGCGTATACCACGGCGCCGGTGTGTGCGCCTGCACGTGCGTCGATGGTGACGGGTAAGCATCAGGGCCATTGCAATTTGCGCGATAACCGTTTTGACTGTCCGATTGCAACGGATTTGACGATTGGTTCGGTGATGAAGGCCGCGGGTTACACCACGTGGCACATTGGTAAGTGGGGCATTGGTGGCGGTTATGAGAGTCAGGGAAAACAACCCCGCCGCGCGATGGCGTGTGATGCAGGTTTTGACTACTCTTATGGTTATCCCGGCCACGGTCACGGGCACTCCTTCTACCGTTGGGGTGGGGATGGCAAGTACGATTGGCGAACGAATAAGAACGGTTCGCCGTGCATTGAAAACATTTCGGCAGCCGTCTATGGCGATGCGACCTTGCGTGCGCATTATTCGGCCCTTTCGTCGGGTGCCGCTGGGATGGACTTTGAGGCGGATACCGATCCGGGCGCAACGTACTATCGCCGTTTGATCTCGGATGACGAAGCGCGTTTCTGTTATGACACCGATCTCTTCACGGCTAAGATAAAACAGTTGATTAAGAGCCATCAGGATGCCAAGCGTGACGAACCCTTCTTCTGCTATGCCTGTTACACCACGGTGCACGGCGCGGGTTCGTGGCAGACGCAGGGCGATCCGAAGTTGGCGAAACGTGATAACTTCCACGTGCCGGGCAAGGCCTATCCCGAATCGAATGCCGCGGATACGGTTTGGGGCGGCGGCGTGACGTGGGAGAAGGATGCGCAGGGCTATCTGCCGTTCAAGGAAGGCGTGGAGGGCAATAACACCTCCAATACGTACATTCACCCCGACTACAGGGGTTATAAAACCGCCTCGCAACGTCGTTACGCCACGAATGTGCGTCGTCTCGATGAAGCGTTGGGCGATCTCTTCAATTTCTTAAAGGTGCGTGGATTGGAAAATGACACGCTCTTCATCTTCACCTCGGATAATGGTCCAGCTGGGGAATATCTTTCGCCCGCAGGATTGTCGTGGGTTGAGGGGGCCTTTGACTCCAATGGTCCGCACAAGGGCATGAAACGTTGGTGCTACGAAGGCGGTCTGCGCGAACCCACCTTTGCCGTTTGGCCAGGGGTGATTCCTGCCCATGCAGAAGGTGCACCGCGTCAGCTCAACAATCCCTTCCAGTTCCCTGCGTGGATGGCAACGCTCGCGGATGTAGCTGGTTTACCGCAACCCGCGCACTGCGATGGCGTGTCGCTCTTGCCGGCGTTGACGAATTCGGGTGCGCAATTGCCGATGCGTGTCTATGCCGAATACCAAGATGGCGGTTCGGGCTATGGTTATGGCTTCGAACAGATGGTGCGCGATGGCGATTATGTCTTGATTCGTAATCATGGTGCAACGGGTGAGGTCGAACTCTACAATGTGGTGGTGGACCCCTCGCAGGAAACCAATCTCGCGAAGGAGCCCAACTATGCGGATCGCGTTCGTCGCATGCGCGACCTGTTGGTGAATTGCCGTATTCCGATTGCGAAGGTGCCGGAGGCGTGTGGTGCGTATGGCGCCTATGCCGTGTGGAATGGTGGTGATGCCTATGTGACGCCCACGCATCCTGCAGCGCCTACACCTCATGGCGTGGACGAACTGCCCATGCCGTCCGTTCCCGCTACGGGTGCCTTGCCCAAACATGAGGTTCGCCTCTTCTTGGCAGGCGCTGAGTCGTGGCCGTGGGTGCCGAACTTCCGCACGTTGTTGCCAGAGGCAAGTTACCTTGCCGCAGATGTCGATGAAGTGCGCGCCGTGCTGCCGTTTAACCAACCCTTTGGCATTGCCATTCGTGGGTGGTTGGAGGTTCCAACGGAGCAGACCCTCACCTTTACTGCGAAGGGCGCGGGTGGGTGTCAGCTTTGGTTGCATGAGGCACATATCCTTGAATATGAAATGGGGGACTGCACAGACGGTAAGCAAACGACGTACAAACTCGCTGCTGGTCGTCACCCCTTCCGTCTCTACCTCACCTCCAAGAAGGGTAAACAGGGCCTCTGCTCCGTTACCGCTGGCACTCAACACCTCGTCTAAGCAAGGGCAGGGGCTTTTGCAGGGGGCACGCCGCCCCTTTGGTGTCTCCCTCGCTCTCACCCCGCGGTGGCGAGGGGCGCACCCAAAATCGCTTAACGACGAAAGCCGTGCAGGTTGGGATTCTTCGCTATTTCCGCTACCAACGCGAGGTGCATGGTCGCACCACGGGGTTGTGGTGTGCGCTTCGTTGTCTATTTGTTCATAGCCCGCCTGGGCGCTAGTCGTTGTCTATCTTTTCAACGGCTAGCCCGTGCGACTGCGCCCTCACAGTTCCGTGGCGTAACGAACAGCCAATAACCAATAACAACGCCATTGCCGTTTCTAAAAATTGAAGAAAAGATGGTTTTTCGTTAAGCATATGTTGCGGGGTGGGGGTGATTTGTGCTATTTTACTGATGATAGATTGATGTCGTTGGAGATCTGACGCGTGACTACAAATGACGAATATGCTTTGCAAGTGTTGCAGGAAACCGGGCACGTAACCGCGGAGATGGTGCATGATGCACTGGCCGCGAAGCGTAAGGACGGACAAACTGCATTAGATTGGATTGTGGAACAGGGCCACCTCTCTGAAGAGGATGTCTTGGCTACGTTGGCGGAACAGTTCGGGATGCCTTTTGCTTCTGTGGATGGCGATGAGGCCGATCCAGAGTTGGCGAAGTTATTGGATGCCGAGACTGCCCGTAAGTTTAAGGCCGTGCCGTTGCAGGATGACGGTGATTCGGTGATGATTGCGATTTGCGATCCGGCGAACTATGATGCGCAGGATGCTATCCGTTACCGTTTGAACGGCAAGAACGCTGACTTTGTGGTGATTACCACGGGTGATATTAAGCGGTTGTTGGATAAGCTCTATCCGTTGACCTTTGATCCGAATGCGACTGACACGGGTGATAATCTGGTCTCGCAGCGTAAGGAGATGGAGGTGGATAGTTCGGAGGATGGCGATGCCCCGGTGATCCGTTTGGTATCGTTGATCCTGATGGATGCTTGCAAGATGAAGGCATCCGATATTCACTTGGAACCGATGGAGAAACATTTCCGCGTGCGTTTCCGTATTGACGGCGCATTGCGTGAGATGGATGAGCCGCCGAAGCGTTTGCAGAGTGCCATTATTTCGCGTGTGAAGTTGATGGCCAATATGGACCTTTCGGAACGCCGCATTCCGCAGGACGGTCGTATTCAGATTAAGATGGCCGAACGCGAACTCGACCTTCGTGTGAGCACGGTGCCGACGAACTTTGGTGAGTCCATCGTGATGCGTATTCTCGATAAGCAGAATCTCTCGCTCGGTTTGCCGCAGTTGGGCTTCCTTTCGGATGACCAGGCGAAGTTCGAACGCTTGATCGGGTTGCCAGATGGTGTGATCCTCGTGACGGGTCCGACGGGTTCGGGTAAGACGACGACATTGTATGCTTGCTTGGGCCAGATTAACCGTCCGGACAAGAAGTTGATTACGGTGGAAGACCCGGTGGAATACCAGATGAGTGGTATTAACCAGGTGCAGGTGAACCGTGCGGTGGGCTTGGACTTCTCGGCAGCACTGCGTTCGATCTTGCGTCAGGCACCGAATATCGTGATGATCGGTGAAATTCGTGACCATGAAACGGCAGAAATCGCCATGGAAGCGGCACTCACGGGTCACTTGGTGTTCTCAACCTTGCACACCAACGATGCACCGTCGGCAGTGACGCGTTTGACCGATATCGGCATTAAGCCCTTCTTGGTGGCGTCGGCATTGCGTGCGGCCATGGCTCAGCGTTTGGTGCGCGCAATCTGCGAAAAGTGCCGTGAAGAGCACATTCCGACCGATCGCGAACGTAAGATGCTTGGTAATATGGCGCGTAACATCGACAACATGAAGATGTTTAAGGGCGCAGGTTGTCCGGTCTGTAATAAGTCCGGTTATAAGGGCCGTAAGGGTCTCTTTGAAATTTTCACAGTGGATGACACTGTGCAACGTATGATTTTCGATAAGGTGCCCACCACACAGTTGCGCGCCCGTGTCCGTGAAATGGGCATGCGTACGCTCCGTGAGGACGGGATGTTGAAGGTGGCGTCTGGTATGACCACCCTCGAAGAAGTGCTTCGTGCAACGATGGGAGATGAGGACTAATGAGCAACATCGATATTCATGAACTCGCTAAGCAGGCTGTAACCGAAATCACCATGCATGACTTGATGCAGGTGACGGTGGATGAAGGCGCCTCCGACTTGCATATTCGCGTGGGTCGCCCGCCGTTGTTGCGTTGCTCGGGTGCTCTCGAACCGTTGGATTGCCCTGATTTTACGCAGGCAGACCTCGCGAAGCTCGTGCTTGAAATTTGTTCGGAAGAGCAGATTGAGGAAATGGAACGCAATGGCGGCGCAGACTTCGGTTTGCACTTCTCTGAAGCGGCACGTTTCCGTGTGTCGGTCTTTAAGGAACGCCACAACTACGCCTTTGTGTTGCGTCAGATTCCTTCGACGATTTTGACGTTGGAGCAGCTCGGTTTGCCTGAAGCGGTGAACGAATTGCTTTACAAGCCCCGTGGCCTCATTCTCGTGACCGGTCCGACGGGTTCGGGTAAGTCGACGACGCTCGCTTCGATGCTCAACATCATCAACGAAGACCGCGATTGCCACATCATCACGATTGAAGACCCGATCGAATTCTATCAC
>JAFYMU010000128.1 GCA_017548245.1 Kiritimatiellia bacterium
ATCTTTGCGCCGTGCACGTCGGCACCACCCACGCCATGAACACGCAACAAGGCGTCACGCACGTTGGAATAGAGGTAGTCCGCAATCTGGAGTTTGGTCAACTGCCCGCTCGGCGAACGGAAGGACAAGAAGCCCAACATCGAGACCGAACGCGAGTTCACCGAGACACCCTGTTTGGTCACTTCCACCGGCAACTTGGGTTCGGCGCGCGCCACACGGTTCTGCACACGCACCATGTTCATATCGCGGTCTGAACCCACTGCGAAGGTGATGGTGAGCGAATAACGGCCACTGTCGGTACAGGACGAGCTCATGTAGAGCATGTCTTCCACACCGTTGATTTCCGATTCAATCGGGATGGCGACGGTGTTAGCCAAGTCAAGGGCGTTCGCACCAGGATAGGTACAACTCACCTGCACGGTGGGCGGTGCCACTTCGGGATACTGTTCGATAGGGAGCGTCTTCAACGCAATCACACCCACCAAACTCATCACGATGGCAATCACAATCGCCAAACGCGGACGATTGATAAAGATACGCGAGAGAATCGATTTATTCGGCAAATCTTGAATTGCCGCCTCGATGACCTTGCGCTCATTTGCCTCGATTTCCTCAAGGCTCATCGAACGTTCTGTCTTTGCCATAGGGGAAAATCCTTACTTTGCTTCAGTCAAAGGAGCCAACACTTCGGGGCGAATGGCGGGGTTGATGATATTGAGCACCGAACCTTCAGAGACGTTAACCACACCTTCGGTCACAACCTCTTCGCCCTCTTCCAAACCGGAGAGGATTTCAACATAACCGGCCTGCAATTCGCCCATCTTCACGATGCGACGTTCGGCGGCGCCCTGCTTGTTCACGAAGACATAGTCGCCCGTGGCATTAGCCAACACGGCATTCGCGGGAATTGCCAAACGCAACTGCGGCTGACGAGCGCTCAAGAGCACCGTCACATAAGCATTGGCCAAGAGTTCTTGGTCAGGGTTGGGGAAACTATAACGGATCGAGAGCGAAGCCGTGGCGGTATCCATTTCGTTGTTGAAGAAGTCCGGCGCACCTTCGTAACTATAGGTTGCACCATTGGCCAAGCGCAACTGTGCACGGATGCTTTCGGCCATATCTGCGCCTCTAGCGATGTGCTTGCCTTCCAAGTAGGCCTTATCCGAGACCGAGAAGACCACGCGCACAGGGTCCATCTGCACGATGCGAGCGAGCGAACCCATTGACGGGGCCACGTAGTCACCCTTCTTCAGCAAGCTCTTACCGATACGACCCGAGATCGGTGCGGTGATGCGCGTGTAGCCCAAGTTGATCTTGGCATTGGCCAAGTCGGCTTCGCACTGTGCAATGGCGGCGCGCGCTTCCAACATATTGGCGTAGGCCTGGTCGATTTCAGCTTCCGTGACCGAACGCTTATCCACCTTACTAATACGATCGTAGTAGCGGTCCGCGTTTTCACTCGTTGCGCGCGCCATGGCTAAAGCGGCTTCAACCTGCTTCACGCGGGCTTCGTAGACACGCGGATCAATCAAGAAGAGCAAGTCGCCTTCCTTCACCATCGAACCTTCCTTGAAGGCCACTTCCGCAATCGTACCATCGATCTGGGCGCGCAAGTCAACCGCCTCAATCGGTTCGATGTGACCCATAAAACGCTGGGGCGGGTTCATATCGCGCAACTTGGCCGTATCGGTTTCCACCGTGACCGGACGATTCTGCGCCTGCGCCATCTGCTGAGCCGTTTCGGCATCCTGCTGTTGACTCTTCTGGTGTTGGGCGTAGATCTGCTGCGCCATCCAACCCAAAACAAAGGCGGCACCCACCAATAAGAGGCTGCCCATCACGCCGGCAACGGAAATCCCACGCTTCGGCTGCACATCCTGATATGCTTCGTCCATACTCACTTACTCCTGATACCTTGAATAATAAAGTCCAAACCGTGCGACAATGTTTCCAGTACGTCCACTTCGACGTTCCGCAAAAAGGCCTCACGATAAATACCAAAAAAGGTCAAACGCAATAACGTGGCAATCGCTTTCGAAGACAAGGGCGAGTCCACCTCACCCGCTTCCTTCAATCGCTCAATGCACATTTCCACATTTAAGAAGGGGTCGCGCACCATCATCGTTTCCAAATGTTCGCGCAACCGATTCCGCAGGGCTTCACTCCACTCCACGCGGCTAATCACAAACCGCAAGAAGCGTTTTTGATTGCGATTGGAAGAAACCATCTGCGCCCACTCCATAAACGTGGCCTTCACCTCGTCCAACGTTGTTGCCGATTCAATCCCCTTAAAGGGTTCGTACTCCTCGTGCATCCGAGCAAAGATCTCGGCCAACAGCTCTTCCTTGGTCTTAAAATGCCAAAAAACGGCACCTTTGGAGAGCTTGAGGCGTTCGGCAATGTGGGCAAAGGTGGTCAATGCATAACCACGCGTAGAGAAACAATCCAGCGCCGTGCGCAAGATCGCTTCTCGGGTCTTAAGGGTGTCTTCTTTACTTCGTTTCATCCAATCCAATCTTTAGATTGCCGTTCATTATACCAACCTATAGGTTTGTATGCAAGTTTGAAATCGCCCCACCCCAGCGTTTGTGCTTCATGTACACAGGATGTGGGCAAAAAAGAACGGCCCGACCATTCGGTCGAGCCGTTGTTCAGTCCACGCTGCGTGGAAAAGCTTAGGCCTTCGTGGCGAAAGCGTAAGCGTTCTTGAAGAGCTTCATCCAAGGACCTTCTTCGCCGCCAGCGAAGGTGCCGTCGTCGTAAGACAACTGGATGGAACGGAAGCTGCGTTCGGGGTGCGGCATCAAGATGGTTGCGCGACCGTCTTCCGAGGTGAAACCGCAGAGACCGCCCTTCGAACCGTTGGGGTTCCAAGGATAGGTTTCGGTGGGATTGCCCTTACCATCGACGAAGCGCAATGCGGAGGTGGCCTTTTCGGCGTCTGCTTCGCATTCGAACGCCACGCGACCTTCACCGTGAGCCACGGCGATCGGCAAGCGACTGCCGGTCATACCCTTCAACAAGACAGAGGGCGATTCCATCACTTCGAGGGTGCAGTAACGACCTTCGAACTGTTCGGAATTGTTGCGCACGAAACGCGGCCAGTGCTGAGCACCCGGGATGATATCCTTCAACTGCGAGACCATCTGGCAACCATTGCAGACACCGAGCGTGAAGGTGTCAGGACGTTCGAAGAATTTGCGGAACATCTCCTTCAACTCAGCGTTGAAGAGGATGCTACGCGCCCAACCCGAACCTGCGCCCAAGACGTCACCATACGAGAAGCCACCGCAAGCGACCAAGCCCTTGAAGTCGGCCAAGTCCACGCGGCCTTCCAAGAGGTCAGTCATGTGCACGTCAATTGCTTCGAAGCCAGCCAACGTAAAGGCGGCCGCCATTTCGATATGACCATTCACGCCCTCTTCACGCAAGATCGCCATCTTCGGCGCGGGCTTATCGATGGCCGGTGCGGCGGGTTCGTTCAACGGATAGGTCACCTTGAAGTTCATACCCGGGTCATCGGTGAGACCTGCCACGTCAAATTCCATCTTGGCGCAGTCAGGATTGTCACGCAAGGCCTGCATCTGGTAGGTCGTTTCCGTCCAAGCTGTACGCACCGCAGCCAAGGTTTCATCCAAAGCCGGTTCGTCATTGACCGTAATCTGCAAGACGGGTTCGTCCTGCACCAAGCCAATCCAAGCGCCCTGCACGCCATACTTCGCCAAAATAGCTTCCACCGCGGCGGCATTTTCTTCTGCCACCTGCAAGACGGCGCCGAGTTCTTCGTTGTAAAGGGCCGAGAGGGCATCCTTACCGGTCAAGTTCACCGCCACGCCGCGACCGCCAGCCATTGCCATTTCAGCCAAGGTCACGGCCACACCACCGTCCGAACGGTCGTGGTAAGCGGCCACCAAGCCCTGCTCCACCATTTCCTGCATGGCGTCATAGAAGGCGCGAACTGCTTCAGCGCTTTCCATATCCGGCACCGTGTCGCCCATCTGGTTGTACACCTGAGCCAATGCCGAAGCGCCCAAACGATCCTTGCCGTTGCCCAAATCCACGAGCATCAAACGCGAGAAGCCCGGCTTCAAGTCTGGCGTCACGTCCTTACGCGCATCGGTCACCGTGGCGAAGGAGGAGACGATCAAGGAGAGCGGGCCCACCTGCTTGTGTTCTTGACCCTTCGAGTCCGTCCACACGGTACGCATCGAGAGCGAGTCCTTACCCACCGGGATGCAAACGCCCAAGCGCGGGCAGATATCCATGCCCACCGTTTCCACGGTGTCAAAGAGACGGGCATCTTC
>JAFYMU010000010.1 GCA_017548245.1 Kiritimatiellia bacterium
CTTTAGAACACACCTGCGTTGAGAGCCCTGCGGGTTGGTTGTTGGTTGTTAGTTGCTGGTTTTGAGTTTTGGGTTTTGAGAAAAGCACTGGCAGGGTACGGGATGCAATCCCGTCGTTTGTTGCTGCATTTGGAAAGTTGCGCGTGAATCGCTGTGGAGCGTCTTAGGCGAGGGGGAGGACGGTGGCGACGGCCATGGTGGAGATGCCTTCGCGGCGTCCAATTGCGCCCAAGCCTTCCACCGTTGTGGCCTTCACCGAGACGGCGTCTACATCAATGGCCATGGCTTGTGCCAACTTTTCGCGCATGGCGGGGATGTGCGGCATGAGCTTGGGACGTTCGGCCAAAACGGTGGCATCGATGTTGCCAATGCGCCAACCCTTGCTGCGGAGGCGTTCGGTCACGGCTTTCAAGAGGAGGAGGCTATCGGCGCCAGCCCATTGGGGGTCGGTGTCGGGGAAGTGTTGGCCAATGTCGCCATCGGCAATGGCTCCCAAGAGTGCGTCCATGATGGCGTGGGTCAAGACGTCCGCATCCGAATGACCGAGCAATCCCTGTGGGTGCGCGATTTCCACGCCACCTAAGATGAGTTTGCGATTGTCCACTAAACGATGCGTGTCGAAGCCGATACCGGTGCGCATAAGAAAGACCTTGAGAATCGGTAAGAGGGGATATGGGCCCGGAGGGACTTGAACCCTCACATCTTGCGATACAGGAACCTAAATCCTGCGTGTCTGCCAGTTTCACCACGAGCCCGTGAGTCCGCACAGTATAGCAGAAATCAACGGAAAAAAGGGCGCCTTTTTTTATTTCAACGTAGAAAGGGGGATAAAACAAAAAAACACCCGCTCGAAAAACGAACGGGTGTGGTGTGCGATTCAACCGCAGCGGACTTACTTCGTCGGCGGGGTTGCGTCGGGATTGCGACGGATGAAGCCGAGTTCTTCCAACTTCTGGATGATCTGGCCCATGGCTTCGTAGGTGCGCAAGAAACCCTGGGGCGTCATGATGATGCGCTCAAAGGGTTTGGGAAGCGGGGCATTGTTTTCAGGGTTGGGCTGGAGGCGCATCAAATCCATGCGAATGGTCTGTTCCAACATGTGGATCTGGTAGACGCCGTCTGCGTAAACTTCATTTTCGATAGCCATAAGGACTCCTATTAGTTGTTGTTCTGTTCAAATTCTCTCATAAATGCCGTGAGTTTGTCTACTCCGCGTTCGGGCATGGCGTTGTACAACGAGGCGCGAATGCCTCCTTGCGAACGGTGTCCCTTCAGTGCCAGCAAGCCCTTTGCGGTGGCTTCGGCCAAGAAGCGCGTTTCGAGTTCCACACTCGGCAAACGGAAGGTGATGTTGGTGAGCGAACGCTCCTTTCGCGGTGCAATCGGACGCCAAAAGGCACTGCGATCGAGTTCGGCATAGAGCTTCTCTGCCTTCTTACGATTCTGCGCCCAAAGGGTTTCAGGGCCGATTTCCAAAAGCCAATCGGTGAGGTGGCACAAGGCATCGACCGCAAAGGCGTTGGGCGTGTGATAGAGTCCCTCGGCCTTGGCGTGTTCCAAATAACAAAAGGCCGCGGGCAAATGGCGTCGTGCGTGGGAGAGAAACTCCTTCTCTGCGACCACCACGGCCAAGCCTGCCACACCCAAATTCTTCTGCGCGCCCGCATAAAAGAGCGCATAATCGCGATAATTGCGCGGTTGTGCCAAGATATCACTGCTCATATCGGCGCACAATGGCACTGCGGGTTTAACGAAATCTTCCGGCAATGCCGTGCCTGCAATTGTCTCATTGGTTGTGACGTGGGCATAGACTGCGCGGTCACTCCACCCATCCTCCAACGCATTCAAACGGCGAACGCGGGCCACGCGGGCCGCTTGTTGTGCCGCCTTTTCAGCCCAATAGCCGCGCACCAAGTAGTCTGCCGTCGTGCCGTCGCGCAAGAAGTTGTAGGGCAACATCGCGAACTGACCCGAGGCGCCACCCTGAAGGAGGAGCACGGTGTAATCGTTGTCCAACCCGAAGAGCTGGAGGAGATTGGCCTCCGTGCGCGCCTTCAAATCGGCATAGGCCTTCGTGCGATGGGAGACCTCCAAGAGACCGCATCCAGTCGCGCCCCATTGGGCGATATCCTGCTGGAGGCGTTCGACCACTACGGGGGGCAACATACCGGGCCCTGCACAAAAATTGTACGTCTCTGCCATGGTGCGCTCCCTTAGTTCGCGGCGGTTTCCCACGGCGGTGTCGACGGCAAGACCTTGCGGAAGGTCTCGATCAACGCGGCTTCTTGTTCCACCGAGTAGGTGCCATTCACAAAGGCATCGTAAATGCCCTCGTTAAACTGCTGCCAGGAGTGTTCCTCCTGTCCCGGGAGAATCGGGAAGAAACGGCAACCAAAGGTCTGCGCCGCCTCCAAATCACCGGGTGCATCGCCCACCATCAGCACGCGATCGCGCGGATAACGTCCATCCGTGAGCACGGTCAACTGTTTCACCTTCAAGCCGACCTCTTGGCCCGCCACGTGATTGACATACTCCAACAATCCCTGACGGCCCCAGTCTTCGCGCAAGACCGATTCGGGCGATTGCGAGACGATGCCCGTTTCACTGCGCCCTTGCATGCGCTGAAGCGCCGTGCGAGCACCGTTGTACGCGGGAAACTCTGCGCCGGAGGTCACGATGGCCTGATTGACCGTTTGACTCCACTGCAAGAGCTTTTCCAAGTAAGGCGAGGGGTGTTCGGCCAACCATTCCGTCAATGCCGGATTACCTAACGGCAGTCCGCTCTCCACAAAGGCCTTCAAATCGGCCGTCGGCAACGGGCGCAAGTGCTTCTGCACCACCACCGGATGGCTGTTGTACGCTTCAAAGTTCAACAAGATTGCCTTAAAACGCGAGATGCCACGGGTGACCGAATAGAGATTCACGTAGTCGGCACACGCATAGTAAACTTCCGCTTCTTCGGGGGTGAGTGCCCACATCTGCACCATCAGGGGTTGGAGAAAACGGTGCTGCTTCGCGGCCATCGTATCGACGATGCAGCCGTCTGAGTCCAGGGCAACAAAGGTC
>JAFYMU010000129.1 GCA_017548245.1 Kiritimatiellia bacterium
CCCCCGCGCAACCAACAACCAACAACCATCAACTAACACTGTCCGAAGGGCTAATTTTCTTTGTTTAGGGCGGTATTTATGCGGTTTGGGGGCGATTTGGGGGTTGATTTTATGGTAAACTAAGCAAGTTATTTGAGGATATTGAATCATGCGTCAGCAGGTTGCAGTTGTAATGGGCGGTTTGTCCCATGAATCAGAGATCTCGAAGCGTTCGGGCGAGGCGGTTGTTAAGGCTTTGCAGGAGGCGGGTTATGAGGTCGTTCCCGTTTGTATTACTCAGGAATCTGTAGCGGAAGTGCCGGAGGGCGTAGAGGCGGTCTTTATCGCGCTTCATGGCGGGTATGGTGAGAATGGCGGTATTCAACGTGATTTGGATGCGCGTCAGTTGCCGTACACGGGCCCGGGTGCTTGGACGAGTGCGCTTTGCATGGATAAGGTGGCGACGAAGGCGGAGTTGGCAAAGGCGGGGATTTTGACGCCGCAGGGTGTGACGGTACCGTTGGTGGAGGCCGAATTGCCGTGTCCGTTGCCGTTGCCTGCTGTGGTGAAGCCGCCGCGGGATGGTTCGAGTGTGGGCCTGTCGAAGGTCACCTCGGCCGATCAATGGACGGCGGCGGTGCGCTTGGCGTGTGCGCAGGATGGCGCAGGGGAAGCGTTGGCCGAGGTCTACATTCCGGGTCGCGAATGGGCTGTGGGTGTGGTCAATGGCAAGGCGTTGCCGGTGATTGAGATTGTGGCACCGGGTGGCTGGTATGATTTTCAGGCCAAGTACGCTGTGGGCGGTTCGCAGCATCTCTATCCCGAAGAATCGGAGTTGACGCGTAAGGTGCAGCAGATTGCCGAAGCGGCTTATGCGGTGACGCGTTGCCGTGGTGCGGTGCGTGTCGATTTTCGCGTGACGGATGAGGGCGAGGCTTACATTTTGGAAATCAACACGGCACCCGGGTGCACGGCAACGAGTTTGTTGCCTGAGGCGGCGGCGCGTGCTGGGTTGCCTTTCCCCACATTTTGTGCTCAGTTGATTGAACATGCCGCGTATGGCGATTAATGGGATGAGCGAATGGATGCGTTGAATGCAATTCCTGGTGTCAATACGGCAGTAAAGGGCAAGAAGCGCGGCAAGGCGGCGCATGGCCCGTCGTGGACGTTGCCGTCGTGGTTGAAGGGGCTGATTGCGTGTGGCATTGGCTTGCTGGTGGTCGTGGGATGTTTTAAGCTGTTCACAACGTATTACTACAAGCGCAATAAGGTCTTTCAGGTGACGCCTGAAGAGGTGCATGTGTTGGGTAATGCCACGGTGACGCGCGATTACATCTTGCAGATGTTTGGTATTACAGGGCCGCGAAATGGTTACGACTTGGTCACGTCGGACATTGTGGATATGTTGAGCACGCACATGCCTAACTTGAAGAGTGCGCAGATGACCTACACCCCAAGCAAGAAGGTGGAGCTGTGGGTGGAAGAACGGATGCCGCTGGCTCGCGTCAAGAAGGATTCGATGTTGCCGCTCGTGGTGGACGAGGAGGGGGTGCTCTTCCGTTATCCGCGCCCCGTCAATACCTTGCCGGAAATTGGTGGCTTTGATTTGCCAGATGAAGAACTGACGCCTGGAAAACGGTTACCCGCGGAGTTTCACTGCATGTTGCGCCTCTTGCTGACGGTTTCGGATACGTCGGCTTACTTTAGTAGCGCGGTGAAACGGGTGACGTTGCTCGGCATTGACCCTGATGATGGGCTTTTGGTTTCGTTGTACGATGGTCGTAAGATTGCTATCGCGTGGGAAAACATGGCATCTGAGACGGAGGTCTCGGATGCGATGAAGCGACGCTTGGCAAATGTGAGGGACACGCTGCGTTCCTCGGCGGCTGCGGGCAAGTTGCATTTCAATGCGATGGCAAGTGATCGCGTTTCAGTTTCAGACTAAGGTAAGTTCATATGGCAGTACGCGTTTTAGGTGCGCTGGATATTGGCACGCAAACGACAACGTTGGCCGCCGGTGAGGTGATTGACGGCGCGTTGCGCGTGGTGAGGGTGGTTTCGACACCGACCCATGGCGTGAAAAAGGGCGTGATTCGCAATATTGGCGAAGTCACTCAGACGATTCGTAAGGTCTTTGCTGAAATGGCAAAGCACAAGATAGACCTCTACGATGTCTCGGTGAGCTTTTCGGCTCAAGAGATTAAGACGGTGCGTCGCACAGGAACGAAATCCTTCGTTTCGCTGACGGTGATGACGGAAGAGGATGTGAGCGATGCCCAGGATGCCGCGTCCTCCAACGAATTGCCGAACTCGCCCGATATCTTGTTGCAACGCTTCCAGCAACGTTTCCGCGTGAACGAACAGTCGGTGGAGACGCCCGTGGGTATGAAGGGTAACCTCTTGGAGGCCTCGGTGTTGGAGGTCTTGGCACCGCGTACCGCTGTTGAAGCTTTGCGTACCGCCGTTGCCCAAGCAGGGATGCATACCGTTGATGTGGTCTTCTCGGGTTGTGCTGATGCAGCGGCTGTGCTTGATTCGCAGTTGCGTTCGGAAGGCGCCTTGGTGCTCAACTTTGGTGCTGGCACCTGCGACTACTTGGTGGTTGCCAACCGTATCGTGATTGCGGCTGGCACCCTTGCCATTGGTGGTCACCACCTCTCGAATGACTTGGCGCGCGCCTTTAAGGTGGGCCAAGATGTGGCCGAACGCATGAAGATTGAACGTGGGGCCGCCCAAATCCAACCTGACTTGGCGGGCGAACGTTACAGCGTGCAGACGATGTTTAGTGCCGATCGCACGGTCTCGGTTCATGCCATTCAGACAGTGACGACCGAACGCGTGAATGAGACGTTGAATCTCTTGCGGACCTTGTTGATTCGCCAGGGCGTGGCGCTCTCCGACTTGCGCGGTGGCGTGTGGTTGACTGGTGGCACGGCGGCATTGCCGAACATTGTCGATCAGGTGAGCACGGTTTTGGAATGCTCCTGCCGTTTGGGTGCGCCGTTGAATGTAGCCGAATTGCCTGCAGAGGTGAGCGCGGCGCCATACCGTTACACCACGGTGATTGGTTTGCTCCAGTGGCATATGCGTTCGATTGCCAATGACGTGCGTAAACCCTCCTTCCTCTCTCGCGTGCGCGCTTATTTTAAGGGATAACCATGAAAGCAGAAGACATTCTTTTTATCTCTTTAGGTGGCGCAGCGGCAAGCATTGCGCGTCGGATTGCACAAGGGGCGCGTCGTGACCTGACGCAAGCGCCGATGCGTGTTTTGATTTTGGACACCGATGATGCGGTCTTGCAAGAGGTGGTCCATACCGATGGCGTGTCGGTGACGATTTTTGGTACGCAACGTTTGGGCGGTCGTGGCACGGGTGGCGATCACACCTTGGGAATGGGTGCCTTCCGTGACGATGCCACCACGTTGATGCAACAGATTGGTACGCCGCGTCTTGTGATTTTATTGACCTGTTGCGGGGGTGGCACCTCGGGTGCGGCCGAACCGCTCTTGCGGTTGCTCCGCGAACGTGGCATTGCCAATGTGGTCTTTGCGACCGAACCCTTTGCCTTTGAAGGGGAAGCGCGTCGACGTTCCGCCTCGGTGGTCTTGCCGACCATTTGCGAAAAGGCGAATGCGGTGACCACGGTGCCTCTGGCCTCTCTTTTGGCAGGCGCTTCGGATGAGTTGTCAATGTCGCAATCCTTTGCCTACGTTGCCGATCGTTTGGCCGCGGGCATTAGTTTGCTTTGGACGCAATTGGTCTTCCCAGGCTACATCCAGTTTGACGTGGAGTATTTTCGTCAATATTTGGAACAAGATTCCTATGTGCCGTTGAGCTTTACCTTCGCGGATGCCTCGGCAAAGGGTGAAGGTCGCGCCGAAGCGGTGGTGGAGGCGTTGACGCATTCCTCGCGTTTCCAAGTGCGTGGGCAAAACTGTTTGGCAAGTGCAAGCCATGTGATTGTGGGCGTCTTGGCAGGCGAAGATTTGCGTTTGTGCGAATTGGATACCTTGATGACAGGCGTGAAGAAGGCGTTGAGTAGCCAGGTTGAGGTCATGCTCGGAACGGTGAATCAGCCCTCCTTCAATGGCCAATTGAGCGTGGTGGTGCTCGCCTTTGCGGCTACGAACACTGACGTCGTGGAACAGCCCGGCGAGGGGTTGCAAACCGTGCGGAAACGTTCGGGCAAGGGGGCGAAGGCCGGTAAGTCGTTGTCGGCCGTGAAGGATCGCTTTGACGATGTGGAATGCACCTTGATTGACGGGGTGAACTACGACGAACCGACCTACGTGCGTCGTCATATTCGCTTGAAACGATGAGAACGCTTCTCTGGAGTTGCTTGAGCCTCGTGCTCCTCTGCGGTTGTCGTCGCGACGACTGGAAGGAGATTGTGTTGCCATTGCCCGAACAGGTCTCGGTGCAAGCCGCGCGTCAAGCACTGGCAGGATTGGATCGCGAGACACCACCTGAGGTGCGTGATGAGGCAGGGCAGCTGCGCATCCGTTATAATTCGATGCATGTGGCCTCACGAAATTTGATTGTGGCCCTTGAGGAACTGCAATCGCGTCAGCAAAAGGAGACGCAACCATGAGATTTTTAGTTCAACGCGTAACCGAAGCCTCCGTGCAAGTGGCTGGCGAAACCATCTCCGCCTTTCAGGGAACGGGGTTCTTGGTGTTGTGCGGCGTGGCACCCACCGATACGCAGGCACAGGCCGAAAAGCTCTGCGCCAAGTTGTTGAAACTGCGCGTCTTTGAAGATGAGCACGGCGCAATGAACCGTTCGCTCATGGATGTGCAGGGGTCGGTGATCTTGGTTTCGCAATTTACCCTTTATGCCGACACCGCTTCGGGCAATCGCCCCGGGTTCTCAACAGCGGCACGCCCTGAAGTGGCCGAACCGCTCTACGATTTCTGTTGCGCGACGTTGCGCGCCACCTTGGGTGACCGTTTGGGCACGGGACGTTTTGGCGCCGATATGGCCATTCGCCTTGTGAATGATGGCCCGTGCACCTTCTTGTTGGAGGCCTAAAGACGCGATGTTCACCGGTCTGATTCAATGTATGGGAACCGTAACGGCGGTGAAAACACACGCTGGTGGTGCGGTTTTTGTCGTGGAAGCACCGCACTTGGCCTCCGCTGACGAACCGCTTTGCTTGGGTGAGAGCATCGCTGTGAATGGGGCTTGCTTGACGGTGGCACGCGTGGTGGATACGGCAACCTTTGAGGCCGATGTCCTCAATGAGACCTTGCGTTGTACGATGTTTGCGTCGTTGCGCGTGGGGGATCAAGTGAATTTAGAACGTGCCTTGCGCTTTGGCGACCGTTTGGCAGGGCATTTGGTCTCGGGTCACATTGATGGCGTGGGCGCGTTGCGTGCGATTCGCCCTGATGGCCGAGACAAGATTTACCGCTTTGGCTGTACGGTGGACTTTGCACGCGGCGTCGTGCGTAAAGGTTCTGTAGCCATTAGCGGGACCAGTCTCACGGTGGTCGCCGTGGGAGACGATTGGTTTGAGGTCGCGTTGATTCCGACAACATTACGAGAGACCATCCTGGGACAGTTGGCAATTGGTGATCCCGTCAACTTGGAATCGGACATCATCGGCGCGTATGTGCGTCGCGCCCTGGGGATGGATTCAACACTTTCATTGAAACAAATTATCGCCGCGGGTTTCGCGGACTAGAAAGGAACATGCATCATGGATATGGATACTGCAGAGAAGATTGCAGGACAGATTGATAGCAAGGAATTAAATCTGAAGCAGTTGTTTGCGGAGGATCCGAATCGCGCCGCGAAGATGACGGTGACGGCCGCGGGTTGGACGTTGGACTATTCGAAGAACTGGGTGGATGCCCCCACGATGAAGCTCTTGATCCAGTTGGCTGAAAAGTCTGGCTTGAAGGCTGAAATCGAAAAGATGTTCACGGGCGCCCATATCAACGAGACCGAAGATCGCGCCGTCTTGCACACGGCATTGCGTTCGTCGAAGACCGAAGGCTTGACCGTGGATGGCCAGGATATCTATGGCGATGTGCACGCCGTGTTGAATAAGATGGGCGAATTCGCGAACTTGATCCGCAACGGCAAGTGGTTGGGTGCCACGGGCAAGCGCATTAAGTACATCGTGAATATCGGCATCGGCGGTTCGGACTTGGGCCCCGCCATGGCTTATCAGGCATTGGCTACCTATTCGAAGCGCGCCATCAAGTGCTTTTACGTGTCGAACGTGGATGCGACGCACATGGCCGAAACCCTCTTGCAGGTGAAGGCAGATCAGACGCTCTTCATCGTGGCTTCCAAGACCTTTACGACGCAGGAAACGATGACCAACGCCATGACGGCACGCACGTGGTTGGTTGACCAGTTGGGCGAAGCGGCCGTGGCAAAGCACTTTGTGGCGGTGAGCACCAACGCTCAGAAGGTGGCGGAATTTGGCATTGATACGGCCAATATGTTCGGCTTCTGGGACTGGGTCGGTGGCCGTTACTCGTTGCCTTCGGCCATTGGTTTGTCGTTAATGATTGCTATCGGCACGATGAACTACAAGCGCTTGTTGGCTGGTTACGAAGCGATGGATAAACACTTCCGCACCGCATCCTTCCAGCGCAACCTCCCTGTTTTGTTGGCCTTGATTGGAATCTTGTATGCCAATGGCTATGGTGCAGACAGCTACGCCGTGTTGCCGTATGACCAGTACTTGGCTCGCTTCCCTGCCTACCTCCAGCAGTTGGACATGGAAAGCAATGGTAAGTCGATTGACCGTCAGGGCAAGCCCGTGGAGTACACCACCGGTCCCATCGTCTGGGGCGAACCCGGTACGAACGGTCAGCACGCCTTCTACCAGTTGATTCACCAGGGCACGCGTTTGATTCCCGCAGACTTCATCGGTTTCTGCCGCAGCCGCAACCCCTTGGGTGACCACCACGACAAGTTGATGGCCAACTTCTTCGCGCAGACCGAAGCCCTTGCTTTCGGTAAGACGGCAGAACAGTGCCGCGCAGAAGGTGTGCCCGAAAACTTGATCCCCTTCAAGACCTTTGAAGGCAACCATCCGACCAACACCCTCTTGGCTGATGAATTGACGCCGAAGACCTTGGGTGCTTTGATTGCCCTTTACGAACACAAGGTCTTTGTCCAGGGTATCATTTGGAATATCTATTCCTTTGACCAGTGGGGCGTGGAATTGGGTAAGGTGCTCGCCGGTAAGATCCTTAAGGAATTGACCGACACGACCGCACCCTTGAACCACGATAGCTCGACGAACGCGTTGATTGAACGTTATCGCGCCGCTAAGAAGGCCTAAGGCTCACGCTTTGGCTTCGCAAAAACGCCTTGTGCCCCTCGGCACAGGGCGTTTTTTTTGTTGTGGAGGAGGGGAAATGGGATAACAATGGAGCGCAGGCGATGGATTTCCTTAATAAGAGGGGGTGTGAAATGTCTTTTCTTTTGCTATAATAATGTGTTATGCAAGTAGGTAATAGTTGGACACTCTGTAAAATTGCTGGAATTCCAGTGCGATTGAATCTCTCCGTCGCGCTGCTGGCGGCTTATGTGGTGTACACAATGTTTACGATTCAGGCCCCGTTATTCTCGATTCTCGTGGGGCTGTACATTGCAGGTGTGTTGCTCATTTCCATCTTGTTACATGAATTAGCGCATAGTTTTACGGCCATTGCCTTTGGTGGGCGCATCCGCGAGATTACGTTACAACTCTTGGGCGGCTGCGCCTTGATTACACG
>JAFYMU010000130.1 GCA_017548245.1 Kiritimatiellia bacterium
AAAAACGTGTAACCACCCTTCCCCAAGAACACCCCAAAGCACCCTTTTACCCCCTTATGAAAAGCAGTGCTTTTGACCATCAATTGCAGTGCTTTTCAACCCCCAATTCCACTGCTTTTGAAGGTGCTTGAATCGAGGCTCAATTGCCCCCTGAATCGAGGCTCAATTGCACTTCAATCGAGGCTCAATTGATCGTCAATCGAGGCTCGATTGACGGGGCAAAACAAGCGCGATTGAAAAAGGGATAAAAAGGTGCAAATAAGCCCCCTTCTGGGGCTTTTGCGGTGTCCGTGCGAAGCGGGTTTTACCGTTGGCACATGTGTCAACACGTATCCACACGTCCCGATGCAGACGTAGTCTGTTTGACGCAGGTGGGGAGTTTTTGGTAGCATACGCGGACTACTAATAATGAGGTGTATTCAATGAAACGCATTGATTTAGAAAACGAAATTCGTGATGTTATTTTGTCGTCAATCGACGTGGAAGGTCTCACTGCAGAGGATTTGCCTGCAGAGGAAACCCTTTTTGGCGAAGGTGTCGGCCTTGACAGCATTGATGCACTCGAAATTGGTGCAGCATTGCGAAAGAAGTATCAGGTCAAATTTAAGACGAATGCCGAGGAAAATCGCGCGTATTTCCGTTCGATTTCCACGTTGGCTACCTTTATCGCCGAAAACCTTTCTTTGCCCTTGGAGGACTAATCATGCATACGTACGATGAAATTTTCAACACGATTAAGTCGATTTTGATTGAAGAGTTTGAATGCGACGAAGCGTTGGTAACGCCGGACGTGAATCTCTTTGAAACGTTGGACTTGGACAGCATTGACGCAGTGGACTTGATTGTGCGCTTGCAGAATATGACCCAGTTGAAGGTGAAGGCGGAAGATTTCCGTCAGATCCGCACGTTGGATGACGTGGTCAAGGTGATTCAGCGTTTGATTGCCGAACAGGCTCCGACGGCTTAACCGCGGATAACACGAGATCCTCAAATGAGCATTAACCCGCGAACCCTACGGGTGACCTTGCGTGCCTTATTGAGCGCAGGGCTCATTTGGGGGCTTTACTTTTTACGTGACAACATCTGGTTTCGCGCCTACCCTGTTGTCATTTCGAGTTTTATGTGGGGGGCGTTTCTCTTTTCCTTAAAGAAAGGGCGAACGCCACTTGTGGAAGTCTCAGCGCGTGCCATGCGTAAAACGCTGAATGACGCTGAGGTGCGTTACTGTTATCACCTCACGGTAGCGTGGGTGATTTTCATGTCAATTCACCTCGGCATTACGCTGTTCACGCTTATTTCGAGTCACGCTTTTTGGGCGTTGTACAATGGTTGCATCGCTTATATCTTAATTGGTGCAATGTTTCTTGCCGGGTTACTGATTGGCAAATGGAGGCATCTTGGATAAGGTCATCGCGTTTCACACGTCTGGAAGCACTGGAACACCCAAAGTGATCCAAAAAACGGTTGATTCGTTGCGCCTCGATGCAACGATGTTGGCCTCCGCCTTCCGCGCCATCTTTGAACAACAGCCCACCTTTGTTGCGTCCATTCAAACGCAACACATGTACGGCAAGTTGTGGCTGGAAACCCTTCAGCCACTCGTCGGTTGCCCGCGCCACGTTGAACAAGTGGACGGTTGGGAAACCTTCTTCAAGTGCCAGGAGTGCTATGACAAGGTGGTCTTCATCACCACGCCCTCCTTCTTGGCGGAATTGGTCTCCCATCGCCATCAGCTCACGCCCAAACGCAATGTGCTTGCCATCTTTACGGCTGGGAGCCTCTTGCGAACCGAGGTCTCGCAGGCGGTTGAAGCACTCTTTGGCGTCTCGCCCATTGAAATTTATGGTAGCACGGAAACGGGGAGCGTGGCTTGGCGTCAGCAATGTAACGGTTCGTCCTGGACGATCTTTGACGGTGTCACCGCCGTTGCCACCCCTGAAGAGACCCTCGCAGTCACCTCGTCCTTCTGCGTCAGCACGCCCTACATTCTGCAAGATCGCGTGACCTTTGAGGACGAACGCCACTTCTTGTTGCATGGCCGCACCGACCGTTATGTCAAGATTTTGGAACACTTTGTCGCGTTGGCAGAGATTGAAGAGGGCTTGCGCAAACATCCCTATGTGGCCGATTGCCATGCCGTGGCCTCGCCGACGGATGTCTCGCGCATTTGGACGTTGATTGTTCCCTCCGAAGAGGGCAAAACGGCGTTGATTGAACAGGGTTATCAGGCCGTCACGCGCACCTTGCGTTTGGAAGCGAGCGCCTATGTACCCTCCTACGCCGTGCCGCGCCGTATGCGTTTTGTGCGCACGCTCCCCTACACGGCCCAAGGCAAGTTGCCAGTCTCGGTGGTCATCCCGCGCTTTGAGGTCGAACGCCAAGAACCCGTTGTGACCCAATGGGATCTTCAGGGCGAGACCTTGGCGGTGCGCTTTGCCTATCCGCACGATGTCATCTTCTTCCAAGGCCACTTCCCCAATGCACCGATTCTGCCCGGTGTGGCTCAACTCTTTACGGTTCGCCACTTCATCCAGCAGGCCTTCAATGTCAAGGTGGATGGCGCCATTAAGCGTTTGAAATTCCAACAGCCCATTTTGCCGAAACAAGAGGTTTGCTTAATGGTAAAGCGCAAGACGCCGACGAGTTTTGACTTCACACTTCAGACGGCACAAGGACCGTGCGCCTCGGGCATCCTTTCGGTTCGTGAAGAGGGGTGCTAAATGAGCCACGACGCCTTTCGCCCCGTTTGGATTTTACCGTGCTATCGCCACGAAGCGAGTCTCAAACCCTTTTTACCCCAACTCTTTGCAACCGGCATCCCCATTATCGTGGTGGATGATGGCAACGAACCGGCCATTGCA
>JAFYMU010000131.1 GCA_017548245.1 Kiritimatiellia bacterium
ACAATCGAGGCAATGCCACGACGTGGGCGTAAATATTTAAGAGCGAGGAAGAGAGAGAACATAACAGCGAACCAGACGAAGAGGGCGCAGCAGTCGGCATGGTATTAAGAGACAATGATTCCGCATCCGAGGGGATGCGGAATCTGGTAGCGTTGCTTAAATACCTTCGATGCCGAAGTTTTCTGCGATGTAATCGATATCCTTGTCGCCACGACCCGAGAGATTCACGAGGATGGCGCGGTGCGGATGCGATTTGGCGTAACGGATAGCGTAGGCCACCGCGTGTGCACTTTCAATGGCGGGGATGATGCCTTCGCTGCGCGAGAGATCAAAGAATGCGGCAATCGTTTCCTTGTCGTCCGCCGTGACATATTCCACGCGACCCTGATCGTGCAACCAGGCGTGTTCGGGACCAATTGACTGGTAGTCCAAACCAGACGCCACCGAGTAAACGGGCATCGGCGTACCATCTTCTTCCTGAAGCGTGTAGCTCTTGAAACCATGGAGGATGCCAGGCTTACCATAGGTCACCGAAGCGGCATGGTCGCCAGGATTGTTACCGCGGCCCAAGGGTTCGACACCGTAGAGCTTCACATCGGGATCATCCAAGAAACCGCAGAAGATGCCGATGGAGTTCGAACCGCCACCCACGCAAGCCGTGACTGCGTCTGGCAATTCACCGGTCATTTCAAGGAACTGTTCGCGCGCTTCAATACCCACGATTTTCTGGAAGTCACGCACCATCATCGGGAAGGGATGGGGGCCCACCACAGAACCGATGCAGTAGATGGTGTTTTCAGGATCTTTCAAGTAAGCTTCGAAGGCGGCATCCACAGCTTCCTTCAACGTACGCTGACCGTGCGTCACGGGAATCACGTTGGCGCCGAGGATCTGCATGCGCAAGACGTTGGGGTGCTGCTTGGCAATATCCACTTCACCCATGTAGATGTCGCAGGGCAAGCCGAAGTAGGCGGCCGCGGTGGCCATTGCCACACCGTGCTGACCCGCGCCGGTTTCTGCAATCACCTTCTTCTTGCCCATATACTTGGCCAACATGACTTCGCCCATGCAGTGGTTCAACTTGTGGGCGCCAGAGTGGTTGAGGTCTTCACGCTTCAAGTAGATACGGCCACCTAAACGGTCGCTGAGGTTGCGGCAGTAGTAGACCGGCGTGGGGCGACCCTGGAAGTGTTTGCGAATCTGACGCAATTCGGAGATGAAGTCGTGCGAATTGCTGATGCGGTAATAAGCATCCGTAATCTTGTTGATTTCAATCTTGAGATTTTCCGGAACGTAGGCACCGCCATAAGGTCCGAAGTAGCCATTTTCATCCGGATAATTTTTGAAATAGGAGCTCATGAACGATAATCCTTTTAGAGCCGTGACTTAACCACGTGCTGCGCGATAAGCAAATTCTTTTGCGAAGGCCAAATAGGCTTGGGCACCCTTCGACGAGGGATCAAACAAGACCACGGGTTTGCCGAAGCTCGGGGCTTCCGAGATGCGAACGCTACGCGGAATCACCGTCTTGTAGACCAACTTGCCAAAGTGCTTGCGGACTTCTGCGACCACATCGGCGGCCAAATTGGTGCGTGCGTCAAACATCGTCATTAAGATGCCTTCCAAATGGATGTCGGGATTGACCCCATTGTCGTGTAAACGTTTCACGACGTCGGTGATGACACGCAACCCTTCCATGGCGTAATATTCGCACTGCATCGCCACAACGACGCTGTTGGCGGCGGCCAAGGAGGAGGTCATCAAAATGCCGAGCGAGGGCGGGCAGTCAATCAAGATATAATCAAAGACATTGGCCATCAAGACCGGCTTCAAGAGATCACGAACGACCTGTAAGTGGTTTTCCTGACGTGCAATTTCAAGTTCGGCACCCGACAAATCGAGTTCGGAAGGGATGATATTGACATTTTCAAAGGGGGTCGGCTGGATAATATCGCCAATGAAGACCTGATTCGTCAACGCCGCATAAAGACTGGTACCAGGGGTCGGCGGAATGCCTAAACCACTCGTGGCATTAGCCTGCGGGTCCAGGTCAATGACCAATACGGTCTTTTTAAGTTGTGCAAGTGCTGCCGCTAAATTGACTACCGTGGTCGTCTTTCCGACGCCGCCCTTCTGATTCGCAACTGCGATAACCTTCGTCTGCTTCATATCAATTAGTATACCATAACCCTTGAGGTGGTTGAACGCCACGAGAGGGGGAAACAACCTTCCTCAAGGCATTTTTTGTAAAAATGAACTTAATTCGAACGGTTTACTTCCGTTTTTTCGATGTCGCCTTGGTTGGAGTGCTTTTGGATTTAGCCTTCGCTTTGGGTTTCGCCACCAAACGCTTGGGTTTGCCTTCGCCTGCTTCAGGCGTCAACACGAAGGTGTCCACGCTGTCACCATACTGCAATAAGGCATCTGCCAGGGTGTCTTCCACCAAACGCGTAATGGCGCGACGCAAGGGACGTGCACCTTGTTTGAGGTTGCTGCCTTCTTCCAAAAGACAAGCACGCGCCTTCGCGTTGAGCTCAAAACGGATGTGATTCGTTGCCAAACGTGTCCGCAGCTGTTGCAACTCAACGTCCAAAATCGCTTCCATGGCTTCGCGTGTCAAAGCGCGGAAGACCAAAATGTCGTCAAAACGGTTCAGCAATTCAGGGCGCAATTGCTTGCGGACGCTTTCGAGGATCCGCGTGCGCAGGGTGTCGTAGGCCTCTTGCGATGCTTCAGCTGCATCGTTCTTCAAGAAGCCAACGGTGGCGGGCGCATCGCCCGTATGACAGCCCAAGTTCGAGGTCGCCAAAACAATCGTATTGCGGAAATCCACGCGACGACCGCAACCATCGGTGAGACGGCCTTCTTCCAAAATCTGTAAGAGGGCAAACATCACCTTGGGGTGTGCCTTTTCGATTTCGTCAAACAGAATCACGGAGTAGGGATTGCGGTGGACATATTCCGTCAACTGACCGCCTTCCTTATTCCCTTCATAGCCGGGCGGCGAACCAAAGAGGCGGCTCACCGAATGTTCTTCCATGTACTCGGACATGTCCAAACTGATAATCGACTTTTCATTTCCAAAGAAGGTCGTGGCGAGCGTCTTGGCGAGCAAGGTCTTACCCACACCGCTCGGGCCCAAGAAGATGAACGAACCAATCGGGCGATCGGGGCTCTTCAAACCCAAACGGGCGCGACGCAAGGCCTTGGCGATGACTGCCACCGCTTCATCTTGGCCAATCACACGTTTGCGAATGCGATCTTCAAGCGTTGCCAAACCCTTACGGTCGGCTTCGGTCATCTGATTGACGGGGATGCCAGTCAAATCCGCGATGGTTTGGGCAATATCGTTCTCAGTAATGAGCAAGGCCTTCTTCTCAAGCGCCTCTTTCCACTTCTTGTACTTGGTGTCAAAGACGGCTTTGAGCTGCTTTTCCTTTTCGCGACAGACCTTGGCCGAACCCAAATCGCCGGTTTCAATGTGGGCTTGCTTTTCTGCTCGAACGGCACGAATCTCGTTTTCCAAGTCGCGCAACGCAACGGGACGAGCCAACTGATTTTGACGCAGCCGCGCCCCCGCTTCATCAATCGCATCAATCGCCTTGTCGGGCAAATGGCGTGCGGGCATGTAACGCATGCTCATGCGAACCGCCGCTTCGAGCGCGTCCTTGGTGTAGGTGACGCTGTGGTGGCGTTCGTACTTCGGCGCCAAACCTTGGAGGATGGCGACGGCTTGCTGCGGTGTCGGCTCTTCAACAATGATGGGCTGGAAACGACGTTCGAGTGCCGCATCCTTCTCAATGCGTGTGCGGAATTCACTCAAGGTGGTTGCACCAATGCACTGGAATTCACCACGTGCCAACGCGGGCTTGATGATGTTGGCAGCATCCATCGCGCCATCACCACCACCAGCACCAACGATTGTGTGTAGTTCGTCTAAGAAGAGAATGATATTGCCCGAGTTGACGACCTCAGCAATCACTTGCTTGAGGCGTTCTTCGAATTGGCCACGGTACTGCGTGCCAGCGACCAAGAGGGTCATATCAAGCGAGACCACACGCTTGTTCAAAATGGTTTCAGGAACGTCTTGGCTGATAATCGCCTGAGCCAGGCCTTCAACAACGGCTGTCTTACCCACGCCTGCTTCACCCAAGAGCACGGCATTATTCTTTTGACGGCGGCAGAGAATCTGAATCAAACGCTTGACCTCTTTTTCGCGGCCAATCACGGGGTCCAGTTTGCCCTCTTGTGCAAAGGCTGTCAAATCACGGCCAAAGGCATCCAAGTTGGGGGTGGAAACGCGTTTGCGAGGACGTTGCGTGGGTGGCGTCGGATTCACGGGTGGCTGCGGCGGCATCGCCATCGGCGCTTCAGGTTGTTCGGGGTGGCTAGCCCCAAAGAGGCGAGCGGCCAACAATTCTTGCGTGACGCCGAGATGCTGCAACACCGTGACGCCCAAGCCTGCGCCTTCTTCCAAAATGGAATACAGGAGGCAGGTCGTATTCGCCGTCGTTAATTTGAGACGGTGCGCAATGACCGAACGCGCCAATTCGCATGCCTTCAACGCACGCGGAGACCACGGAATCTTCTCCGCGGTCAAATTTTCAAGTAAGCCGCCATTGCTAGACAAGGACTCCACGCGTTCGCGCAAAGCCTCCGCAGAGACATGAAATTCGCTTAATAAAGCGGCCGCCGAACAGTCAATCACGCGACACGCCAACGCCAAGTGTCCTGTTCCCACATGGTCGTGTCCAAGACGATAAGCTTCTAATTGTGCTTGGCGGAGCACTGCGACTGCATTGGGGGTAAAATGTTCCGTATTGGGACGATCCATAACGTACACTCCTCTTTTCTCAACAAACCCTTATCTTTTCTTTTTAATGCTTCCCATCAAACCGTGCCATCTTCCGAACGCGTAATCACCCGTTTTATTCGGAAATGAGAAACCCCGCAGAGGATGCGGGGCTCGTCTGTTAGGCTTTCGATTCGAAATCGTTTTGGATGGCATCTTTGATTTCTTTTGCCTTTAACTCGGCCTCCGCGTTGCCTTCCTTCAAACCCTTCTTGAATTCCCCAGAAGAACGTCCCAATGCACGCGCAATTTCCGGAATCTTCTTGGCTCCAAAGATGATTGCGATGATTAAGACAACAATGAGAAATTGCCAAAGTCCTGGACGCATGACGGAGTTCCTTTCAAAATCAACTCGAATTAACGATAAAGACGCGTAGCACGCTGTGCGGCTCGGTCGGCATCACGCTGCTTAATGGTCTCGCGGCGATCGTACTGATTCTTGCCTTGGCAAAGGGCCACTTCCACCTTCACCTTGCCACGCGGGCTCAAGTAGATTCGCAACGGAATCAACGACAAGCCCTTCTGTTCAATCTTGGCGCGCAAACGAATGATTTCGGCTTTGTGCATCAAGAGGCGGCGCGTGCGCAACGATTCGTGATTGAAGCGGTTGCCAAAGGCGTAGGGGGGAATGCGCACTTGCATCAACCAGAGCTGATTGCTTTCGTCCGCCTTGCACCAGGCTCCCATGAGCCCGCCTTCGCCGTTGCGCAAAACCTTTACTTCAGTGCCAACGAGTTCAATGCCGGCTTCATGTTTTTCCAAGACAATGTAGTCATGCGTCGCCTTGCGATTAACGGCAAGGTTGCTTGAAGTGACCTTGGATTTCTTATTCGAAGCCATAGAACAAGCAACCGTCAATTAGATGTGACGGCTCCACTGGGTGCGCTTTTCGTTGTGTTCTTCAACGGCCTGCATGTCCACGCTGGCCATCACGAGACCTTCAGCGATTTCGCGGAGCGCGATATCAGCCTTGTCTTCAAACTTCGAAAGCGGCTTCAAAAAGGGGCGTTCGCCACGGTTCAACTGGCGGGTGCGCTGCGAAACGAGGTTCACCAAAACGGGGATGCTGGGGACGCGCAAACGTGCTTTTTCGAGGACTTCGAGGTTCATAGTCAGACTCCTAAAGGTTAGATTAGAAATTACTGGACGGGCACTTCGGGTGCTGCGGTTTCGGCAGGCACTGCGGGAGCAACCTGGCGATCCGCCAAGGAGCGTTCGCTCAAGCCACCACGCATGCAAATGGCGATTGCCAAGCTGTTGATAATCAAGATCGCGCCCAAAACAACCGTTGCGCGAGAGAGAACGTTGCCAGTGCGACCACCGAAGACTTCTTCGCCGAAGCCGCCGCCAAATGCGGAACCCATGCCGCCGGCCTGATCCTTCGGAGGCTGAAGCATAACAACAGCAACCATCAAAAGGGCAACGAGGACTTCAACGATGAATAAAAGACCGAGCAAAAATGCCATGGCAAAAATCCTTTCAGTACTAAACCATTAGATAATAGCACAGTTTAGTTTGAAATGTAAACCTCTAATTTCTGCGAAGAGGGGCCGAAGGGAGCGTTTTCACAGGAAAAAGGGGCGGGTTGGATGAAAAATCGGGTCATGAACGCAAAAACGGCTTGCGGGGTTACGCTCACACTCGAGGTCAGAGGATGTAACCTGCGCGGAGGATAAAGGCCTTGTCTTGCGCCACCGTATTCCCCAAGGTGGTGAGGAGGTCGCCTTCGATTGCGGCATTAATGCCAAACCGAAGAGCGGCTTCAAGGGTTTCAGCCGAAAGTCGGGCGCGACCACCCGCAAAGCGCAAGTAGGCCGTTGGGTGAATCAAACGGAAGAGCGCAATCGTTCTCAGGATCTCGTGGTCAGAGAGGAGTGGGGTGTGCTCAAGGGGTGTCCCGGGAATCGGCGAGAGGATGTTAATCGGAATGGAGGTGACGTCAAGTTCGCGTAAGGTGAAGGCGAGATCGATGCGGTCGGCTTCGGTTTCGCCCATGCCAATAATGCCACCAGAGCAAATCTCCATCCCAACGGCTTTGGCGGCCTTCAACGTTTCAATCTTATCCTCAATGGTGTGCGTGGTGCACAACTGCGGGAAGTATTTTGGCGACGTTTCCAAGTTGCAGTGGTAACGGCGAACGCCCGCATCATAGAGGCGCTTGAGGGCGGGTGCTTTCAGGAGGCCCAACGAGGCGCAGAGTTCCAACGAGGTCGTCTCTTTGAGCTGCTGGAAGCGTTCGACCAAGGTGTCAATTTCGGCATCGGTGGCGGCTCGGCCACTGTTCACAATTGAGAATCGGCGAATGCCCTGTGCTTCGTTCGCCGTGGCATGGCGTAAACATTCTTCAGGGGCAATAATGCCATAGACTTCGCAATGGGTGGTGTGGTGTGCGGATTGGGCACACCACTTGCAGTTTTCCGAACATTTTCCGCTCTTGCCATTGACGATGGAGCACATGTCAAAGCGACGCGGGGCGACTTCGCGTGTCAAGCGTTCGGCCTCGGCAAAGAGGCGCGCCTCGTCACCGTTTGCCCAAGCTTGAATCGCTTCGCGTGAGTAGTGTGGAGCCGTCATGGTGGGGTTACGCCTTAGCGCGACATCGGAGGAGGATTGCCCATGCCCATCGGGCCACCGCCAGGACCACCAGGGCCGCCACGACCCATACGCGGACCTTGTGTGCCGGTGGCATTGAAGACTTCGTTGACCAACGCGGTGAAGTCGTCGGCATCATCGCCCACCAATCCCATCGAGTTGGCAATGGCATTCAACAGGGCTTCGCGTTCGCCTTCGCGGGTCTCTTGGATTTCACGGAAGACATCGCCCATCTCTTCGCGCAAGGTTTCGGGAATCTCTTCGCCAGACATGCGCAACGCCATCATCTGTTCCTGCAATTCCGACTGCTTGGCCATCGCGGCGGTGAAACGGTAATGGTTTTCTTGGGCTTCAGGGGTTAACAAAGAGGTGTCAATGGAGTGGAGGAAGAGATTGCGATCTTCGCTCATCTGTTTCATGGCGGAGGCGAACTGCTCGCGACGTTCCATCTCCTTCTTGTACGCTTCCGGATCGGTCTCCTTCAACTCTTCCAAGCGATCGCGACGCGACTGACGGCGGGGTTCGCCCGCTTCCGGCTGTTCGACAACGGGACCTTCTTCCATCGCTTCGGGGCGCTGCTTCAACTGCTGACGCAAGTTCTTGTTTTCGTTGCGCAAGGCATCCACTTCAGAGAGTGCCTTCGCCAAATCGGGATTGGCGGAGGTGGTGGAGACCTTGACCGCGCTTTCGGTACGTTCGGGAATCACTTCCACAACGGGTTCGGTCGTAAAGCGTCCAACGGCATAACCAGCGCCAGCGGCGGAGATGAGGACCAAGAGGTGAATTGGCAGATGGGTGCGTGTTGCCATATGAAAATCCAATCGTTAGGGGTTGATTTCAGGAATAGAAGTATAGCATTAAGCGTGTGGCTTGGCAAGAAAACGCTTCAGCAGGTGGAAAATCGTACCATTGAGTAAGATGAGTACAACGAGGCCAATCACCAAGGCGCTCCAAACCGTGAAGTGGTGGTGATGATGAGCCGTGGTGGTCATCGTTTCGGGGATGGTCAATTGCAGCTTGAGCCCGAGGTCAATGAACATAGCAAAGAGGATTCCGCAACCTGTGATGGCGGCCGTGTAGAGGGCGGTGGTGCGCCAACCGAGTTCGCGGCCCATGACCAAGAGTGCGCCGACGTGGGTGGTTGGCGCGCAGGCCATGAAGAGGAAGACAGTGCCAGGCGTGACGCCACCCATTAAAAGCCCTAAGGCCCCCGGAATGAGGGCAAGCGACCAGGAATAGGTGGGCAGTCCAATGAGGATCGCCAAGAGGTAGGTCAACCACAAGGGGGCGTTTGTGAGCAACCCTGCGGGCAAAAAGAGGGCAATCAAAACGGCGATCGCGACACCCAAAGTGAGGAGGCCTGCGATTTCACCTGGCAAGTGGATGAAGGCATAACGCAAGGCATCGACGAGGCGGCTGCGCCAAGAGGCGAATTCGTGGTGGTGGGCTTCGCCATGTTCGTGCGGGTGGTCGTGGTCATGATGGTGACAGGCGCAAACCGCAGCACAGGAGGCACTGAGGTCAGGTGTTTCCTGAGGGGGCGGTTGGGGAATGCCGAACCATTTGACGAGCGCGCCCGCAAAGAGTCCCGAACAACATGCGCCGCAGAATCGGAGCAGGGTGAAGCAGGGGCCGAGCAATGGCCATGAGAGGAGCAGCGCATCGGTTCCCGATTGGGGCGTGGAGGCCAAGAAGGCGCAAACGGGGGCCTTGCGTGCACCGCTTCGACGGAGCGCGAGTGCAACGAGTAGGACGCCGCAGGAGCAAACGGGAAGGGGCAGCCCCACCACGGAGGCTTTTAGAATGGGAAGCCAACCGGGGCCGCCGAGGTGACGGCGAATCCACCGTTCGGAGAGGAAGAAGGAACACAAAAAGGCGAGTCCAAAGCCCGCGAGTAACCACGGGGCCATTTCAAGCCAGATGTCACAGAAGAGGTGTAGAAAGTCGTGAACCATAGGGGTGTCTGGGGAAATTAGGGGCGTTCGGCAAGGCGGTGGGCGAGTTCGGGCAACCCTGGATCTCGGGCGCCAAAGATGGCTAACGCGGTGTCGGGTTGGGCAAAGGCGCGCAAGTGGGCTTCGGCGGCTTCCAAGGTGGCAACGTGGCGAACCGGACAGCGGCCTTCCAATAAGGCGATGAGGTCATCGCTATTGACCGAACGGTCAGCCGTGCCGCCTGCATCATAAACGGGCAAGAGCAGCAGTTGGTCACAGGGGCGCACCACGGAGGCGAA
>JAFYMU010000132.1 GCA_017548245.1 Kiritimatiellia bacterium
GCTGCGTGCATGTTGGTGCGACTCGTGGAAATGGACTAGCCCTCTTGTGAAGCGACTACTTTGGCTGGCTTTCGCCGCTGGCGACTTTGGGTGTGGCCCTGCCACCGCGGGGTGCAGGGGCGGCGTGAGCCCCTGCAAAGCGCAAAGGCGGCATCGCGGGGCACGCAGTGCCATGGCGTCCGCGATAAGCGTCCTTTGCAAGATTTGCGGAGCTCGCGGAAAACAGCGAAGCACCCTTCTGGCAGTGCTGCGGCGGAGCCGCCCATTTCCCAGCAAAGCCTTTTTCAAAATTGGGGTAAAGCGCCCATGGGCGTGGCCCTGCCACCGCTTTCGCGGGGGCGTGGGGGCGATGCAAGCCCCCACAGAGCGGAAGCCCTGCAAAGCGGCCCCCACATAGCGCTGGCTCTGTGTAGGGGTGTCTTTTTCATTGTTTTTTTCATCTTTATAAGGTTCTGGGGGGCGGGGTTGTGCTATAGTTTATGATGTTATGAAAAGAATGTTTGCCTTTTTGCTTGTAGGCTTGAGTTTAACGGGTTGCCTCTCGGTGTCGTATCAACGTTTAGAGATGCCGGATGGGGTGACGTTGGCAAAGCATGAAACGCGTGCACGGTACGAGCATTTGTTGGAACAGCCCTGCCGTCATATGACCGCGTTTTGCCCCGATCAGTGTGACCACGGTGGGGTGTATGCCGTTTTTACAATTGAGTCCTACACCCATTACCAACAGTTCACTGAGTATGGGGACGAACCCCAAGAGTCCTTTGCGATTCGGCTGTGGATGCCGAATGGTTCGCCTGATCCTGAGACGCCGACTGCGTTGCGCAAGACGATTGGCGACCTCGATGCTGGGCAAACGGTGACCTTGCATTGGAACCACATCTATCGCATTACCGAACAGGGTAACTTCCCGGTTCGCACAGTCACCTATTTAGCGGAGTAAGGTTATGACAGAAGCGCCTTTGAAAGTGTTGATGGCCGCAGGCGAAGTCTCTGGCGACATGTATGGTGGGGCGTTGATTCGCGCCCTTCGCAAACAGTATCCGAACCGCACCATTGAGGTTCGCGGCATGGGTGGCGATGCGATGAAGGCCGAGGGGGCCACCCTCCTCCACCACACCGATGCATTGGGGGCAATGGGCATCTTTGAAGTGCTCGCCAAATTGCGTTATTTCAAGCAGGTGATGAAGGATATGGTCGCCTTGGCCGAGACGTGGAAGCCCGACGTCTTGATTACGCTTGACTACTACTCCTTCAATATCGCCCTCGCGGAGAAGGTGAAGGCGTTGGGCGTGCGAACCGTACACTATATTTCGCCCAAGGTGTGGGTCTGGCGCAGTGGTCGTATTGACCGTATGGCGAAGGCTTATGACCTGCTGCTCTGCATCTTCCCCTTCGAACCTGCCCTTTACGAACCCGCAGGGTTGCCCGCGGTCTATGTGGGCCACCCTTTGGTTGAACAGGCCGCCGCCACGTGGAGCGAGGCCGAACCCGCCTTGCCGTGGTCGGGCAAGCACAAAATCGCCCTCCTGCCGGGTTCGCGTGCTGGCGAGATTCGTTCGATCCTGCCCACCTTCTTGAAGGCGGCCCGTCGCATTGAAATGGTGAAGGACTACGACTGCTCTTTCATCCTCCCAGTGCCGACGCCAAAGATGCGCGGCGAGGTGGAACGCATCCTTGCCAAAACCCCGCTCCCACGCCATTTGACGGTAGTGGACGGCAATGCGCGTCACGTCATGCGTCAGGCTCACGCCGCAATGATTGCAAGCGGCACGGCGACCCTTGAAGCCTGCTTGATGAACTGTCCTGCCGTGCTCGCCTACCGCGTGAGTTTCGTGACCGAATGCATTGCCCGTTTGGTCCTGCCCAAGGCCTCCTTTAGATTCGCCGGCCTTGTGAATATCATCGCCAACAAGAGCGTCATGACCGAACTCCTCCAGCGTGATTTTAACATCTACAATACGGCCGCCGAGGTCTTGGGTTATTTGCGCAACACGCCGGCACGACGTAAGTTGCTTGAAGCCTACGCAGAAGTTCGCACCCAATTGGGCGAACCCGGTGCAACCGACCGCGCCGCCGAGGCGATTGCAGGATTGTTGAACTAACTTTGCGTTTGTTTGTGGGAAGGCGTGTTTCCAATCGGAAGCACGCCTTTTATTTTTCTACCTTACGAGGGGATGATTTCAAAGTGCAATTTCAAAGTGCACATTTTGCACTTTAGAGCGGGGTATCTTGCACGTTGAAGGGGAACTTAAAAAAGGCCGTACGGCACGTGCCAATTGACGCAGTTTTAATCTCTATTAAGGGTAAAAAGAATACGCAGTTTTTGGGAAGTGAATGTATTCGAATGGCTTAAAATCAAGGTTTTTCTTTTTTTGCTTGACTTTTCAAAAGGAATAATCGATACTTTTGTACCGATTTACCCATTTTAACCCATAAAGGAGATCATTATGGCAACGAAGAAAGCAGCTCCTAAGACGAGCGCAAAGGCTGCCCCGAAGGCTGCTCCTGCAGCACCGGCTAAACCGGTCGTGGACGAAGCCGCCCAGTTGAAGGAACTGGATGAATTGATGGAGCGCGTGAAGAAGGCCCAGGCCATCTACTCGACCTACACCCAGGAACAGGTGGACAAGATTTTCCGTGAGTGCGCACTCTCTGCTTGCGCCCACCGTATCGAGTTGGCTAAGCTCGCCGTGGAAGAAACCGGCATGGGCGTGTTGGAAGATAAGGTCATCAAGAACCACTTCGCTTCCGAATTCATCTACAACTCCTATAAGGATGCCAAGACCTGCGGCGAATTGGAATATGACGCCACTTATGGTATCCGTCGCATCGCTGAACCGATCGGTATCATCGCTGGTATCGTGCCGACGACGAACCCCACCTCGACGGCTATCTTCAAGGCTTTGATCGCCCTCAAGACCCGTAACGGTATCGTCTTCTCGCCGCACCCCCGCGCTAAGCAGGCCACCTACGAAGCAGCGATGATCATTCACCGCGCCGCTGTGCGTGCTGGTGCTCCTGAAGGCATCGTTGGCTGCATCAAGGAACCCACGATGGCGATGTCGGCTGCCCTCATGCACCACAAGCACACGAACCTCATCCTCGCAACGGGTGGTCCGGGCATGGTGCAGGCTGCTTACTCTTCGGGTAAGCCCGCCCTCGGCGTGGGCGCAGGTAACACCCCTGCTCTCATCGACGAAACGGCTCACTACAAGATGGCCGTCTCCTCCATTTTGATGTCGAAGACCTTCGACAACGGCATGATCTGCGCTTCGGAACAGTCCGTGATCGTGGTGGATTCGCTTTACGAAACCGTGAAGCAGGAATTCATCGAACGCGGTGCTTACCTCTTGAACGCTGCTGAACGCAAGAAAGTCGCTGCGACCATCTTCGTGGACGGCCACTTGAATGCCAAGATCGTCGGTCAGCCCGCATGGAAGATTGCGGAAATGGCCGGCTTCAGCGTGCCGAAGTCCGCAAAGGTGCTCATTGGTGAAACCAAGGACATCACCATGGGTCCGGAAGAACCCTTCTCGCACGAAAAGCTCTCCCCTGTGTTGGCCCTCTATCGCGCTAAGAACTTCGAAGAAGGCGCAATGATGGCTAAGAAGCTCATCGAAGCAGGTGGTTTAGGTCACACCTCGGTGTTCTACACCAACCCCGCAAACACCGACCGCATCAAGTCCTACGGCACGATGTTGCCCACCGGCCGTGTGCTCGTGAACATCCCCGCTTCGCAGGGTGCAATCGGCGACCTCTACAACTTCAAACTGGCTCCCTCGTTGACGCTCGGTTGCGGCTCCTGGGGCGGTAACGCTGTCTCTGAAAACATTGGAGTGAAGCATCTTATGAACGTCAAGACCATTGCTGAACGTCGCGAAAACATGCTCTGGTTCAAGGTCCCGCCGAAAGTTTACTTCAAGTACGGTTGCTTGCCCTTCGCACTCCGCGAAATCAACGACCGCAAGCGCGCCTTCGTGGTGACGGATAAGCCGCTCTTCGATCTCGGTTACACCGAAAAGGTGACCTCTGTGCTCGAAGATATGGGCATCGACGTGGAAATCTTCTACGAAGTGAAGCCTGACCCTGACACAGACACCATCGAAGCCGGTTTGGCTCGTATGAACTCCTTCAAGCCGGACTTGATCATCGCGCTCGGTGGCGGTTCGCCGATGGACGCTGCAAAGATGATGTGGTTGCGCTACGAAAATCCGGAAGCCAAGTTCGAAGACATGGCGATGCGCTTCATGGATATCGAAAAGCGTATCTACACCTTCCCGAAGCTCGGCGCGAAGGCCATCATGGTGGCAATCCCGACGACCTCTGGTACGGGTTCTGAAGTGACGCCGTTCGCTGTGGTGACCGATTCTCGTACGCACAAGAAGTACCCGATCGCTGACTACGCGTTGACCCCGGATATCGCTATCGCAGACCCTGAATTGGTGCTCTCCATGCCGCGCGGCCTCACCGCTGCTTCCGGTATCGACGCCCTCGTTCACGCCCTCGAAGCCATGGTCTCGGTGCTCTCCACGGAATGGTCGAACGCCCTCAGCCTCGAAGCCATCCGCTTGGTCTTCAAGTACCTCAAGCAGAGCTACGATGAAGGTGGTACGAACCGTAAGGCTCGCGAAAAGATGCACTACGCATCCAACATCGCTGGTATGGCCTTCGCGAACGCATTCCTCGGCCTCTGCCACTCGATGGCTCACAAGCTCGGTGCGAAGTACAACATTCCTCACGGTGTGGCGAACGCATTGCTCATCTGCGACATCATCCGTTACAATGCGGTTGAAAACCCCTCCAAGCAGGCAATCTTCCCGCAGTACACCTACCCGATGGCACGTTCTCGTTATGCCCGCGTGGCTGACGTGCTCGGCTTGGGCTACGGCTTGAGCGACGCTGAAAAGGTGGACGCACTCGTCAAGGCTGTGGACGGCCTCAAGAAGTCCGTCGGCATCCCCGAATCCATCCAGGCTTGGGGCATCCCCGAAGAAGACTTCCTCGCTTACGTGGACACGCTCTCGGAAGAAGCATTCGACGATCAGTGCACGCCGGCTAACCCGCGCTACCCGCTCATCGCTGAAATCCGCGAAATCTACCTCAAGGCCTACTACGGTGCAAAGTACAAGGCCGCTGAAGGCGCTCCTGCAATCGACTAATCCTCGACTCCAGGACAAAACAAAAGGGCATCCCACCGGATGCCCTTTGTTTTTTATCTCCCCCTCACCCAAAAGCCGAAGCACCCGCCCCCAACCTTCACCGCCACTTCACCCACAGCCCGAACCCTTTTCCGCCCCACCTGCACGCCCCAAAAGCCCAATCTCCATACCCCTCAATCACGATTCGTTGTAAAAAGTGTAGCCCTAACACACTTTTTCGTTGCAAAAAGTGTAGTGATAGCACATTTATTCGTTGTAAAAAGTGTAGCGACGCCACACTTTTTCGTTGCATTTTTTGTAATGAGCCCCCAAGGGCGATGTGAAAAACGCTTCTTTAAGAGGCTTTACGGTAACACAAAAGGGCATCCGGTGGGATGCCCTTTGTGTGTTCATCAATAGCCAATGTTAGGCGGGCGTGTACGCGGTCCAAATTTGTTGCAAGGCGCGA
>JAFYMU010000133.1 GCA_017548245.1 Kiritimatiellia bacterium
GCAAATCGCGACAGGCTTTGATCTCTTCTTGGGCGGTGGCGCAAGCCATTTGACGCCCGAGCTCAAGCAGTTTATGGCCACGCAGGGTTACACCTTGACCACCACAGCCGCCGAACTCCATCAGGCGCAGGGTAAGATCTTTGGTCTCTTCGCCTCGGGTATACTGACCGCCAAGGTGGCATTGCGCAAGGGCGAACCCACAACCGAACCCACCTTGTTGGAGATGACCGACAAGGCTTTAACCACCTTAAGTCAAAACCCCAACGGTTTCTTCTTGATGGTGGAAGGCGCGCAGGTCGACAAGGGCAATCACGAACACGATTTGCCGTGGGCCACCTATGAACTTTTGGAATTCGATGATGCCGTCAAGATGGCCTTGACTTGGGCAGAAGCCCATCCCGACACCTTGGTGCTCATTGCCCCTGACCATGAAACGGGCGGTTTGACCATCCTGAACGAACCCAGTGAAGGAGCCCGCGGCAAGGCCCTCCGTGCCGTTACCGCCAAGGCCACGGGTAAGCCGGGCGACTACTTCGTCAACTATGCCACCACATGGCACACTGGCGTGGATGTCTTCTTGGCGGGCAACCGTCCGGACTGCCGTCCAGCACGCAACTGCGATATCATCCACGCCATTGCGGGGCTCACCGCAGAGACCTTGCCCGAACTCCACGGCAAAACGGTTCAGCAAGATGGCATCTACTGGCTTGAAACCGCGGATGGAAAACGCCTCCGTGCCCAACGCGATGCGATTTTCGTGAAGACCACAGGCAAGTGGTATAATCGTTAAAAAAGGAACCCTCCGCAACGCAACAAACACCCTTCTGGCTCCCAAAGAGGAAAACCCAGAAGGGTGTTTTGCTACACCTGACGGGCTTTCAAAAATATTTTTAAATTTTACTTGAAAAATAAACGAGGGCTTTGTTACAGTTCCCTCATTCCTTGTGTGTTTGTTGTGTCTTCCATCCCACGTGAAGATCTTTGCTGAAAAGCGCGACTAGCAAGGGGTGTCTTTTCCTACTTAACTCAACAACTTAACTTCTGGTAACTGCGATGTTAGACAAAACACATCTCATTTCCGGTGGCGTCACCTTCGTGTCGCTCGTCGCCACCTGCGTGCTCCTGTTCACCACACGGAGCAAATCCCCTGAAACCACACCTCCTGCGGAGGTTCCACCCCTGCCAACGCTGACGTTGCCAGCCTCGGCACAGCCCGCTGCCGAACCCGTCAACGCGCCGACGCCCACGCATGTGACGCCCACGCCTGTGACGCCCGCTTATCCATTGTTTGCAACAAACGTGGAGGCCACCTACAATACCATTTACCTCACCTTTTCAACGCACCAATCCATCCACTTGACGCCTGGTGAGAATCTCCTTATCACCCCCAAGATTAAAAACTTAAAAATCACCCATTCCTGGTGGGATGACCGGATGGAACTCAAGGGTGACATCCTTCCGGAGACAGACTATACCATTATCATCAAAAAAGGGACACGCTCTGCTAACAAGGATCACGTATTACTCGCGGATAAGGTCTTGAAGGTGAAGACGTCCGCCCCAACGCCTTCAGTTGAATTCAACACCTACCGCGGCCAAATGGCGCTCACCCCAGAGACGGTCTTGCCTTGCGAATATTTGGCTTGCGAAGAGATTACCCTCGACGTGTGGAAGGCCTTCCCCAACAATCTCATCCACTACGGTCAATCCACGTGGCACGATTACCTTCTTGAAAAGTGTAATTCCTATACCTACAAAGTCCCGCTCAACAAGAAACAAACGCAACACGCCTTGTTGCCCATCCATTCCATTGTGAAGGGCGAACCCGGCGTCTACCGTTTTGTCCTCTCCACCCCCAAGAGTAGTCGAACGGATGAGTGTTACATCATCCTCTCGAATATCGGTGCAACCTACACCTATGACAAGAATAACGCCGCCATTGTTGCCGTTCAAAGCCTCGTGGATGGTCGCCCCATTCAAGGCGCAACCGTTGAACTCTACGACTACAAAAATCAAGTCATCGCCTCGGGCATCTCCGACGAATCGGGCCTTGCCATGACCGAACCCACCGAACTCGCCCTCAAGCGCAGCGAACCCTCCATGCCGAAACGCATGATTATCACCGCCGGCAACGACCTAACCTTGATTGATTGCAACGAGCGTTCAACCCAACACACCGCCTATCTCCCCGAGGGTGAACGGCGCCCTAGCTTCCCCACCGCGTTGTGGCCGAACCGTGACGGCATCCATCCAGGCGAAAGCGTTCAGATTTATGGCTTGATCCGCGATGCCAACCTGGTTGCCGCCAATGCCATGCCCCTCACCCTCAAACTCCAAACGCCGGATCGTCAGACACTTCACACCGAACAGGTCGAGTCCAACGCAGATGGCTACTTTACCGCCTCCTTTACGATTCCCAAGGGCGTAAAGTCGGGTTATTACAGCGTGCTCGCCAAGATGAAACAGGAGACGCTTGCCGAAACCGATCTCTATGTCTCCGACTTCACCCCCAACCATGTGCGTTTGAATCTCGCCTTCCAAGATGACCAATACAACGCCCTCGCGTTAACCGCCTCCACCTACTTCGGCTCCCCCGTCACCAAGGGTCAGGGTTCGTATTCCATCAAAGCCGAATACGCCGCCCTCCCCCGTGAATGGAAGGAATGGTCCATTGGCACAAAGGAACAGCAGCAAACACTCATCGGAAAGAGTTTTACCAAGGATAGCGAAGAGGCTACGCAGACATTAAAGGGCGTCACACTTGAACAATTAACGACCTTCAACGCGCCGCTCAAACTCTCCGCAACGGTTTCGTTTAGCGAACCCAATAGTCGCGCGGTTACCACCTCTACAACACTGAATGTCACGCCGCACAAGGCCTACTTGGCAATGCAGTTTGACTTCGAGACGCGCGCCGTCCGTTTCCGTCAATTCTTCCCCGAAGGGTGCGAACCAACCGAGGGAACGATTAACTCCTTTACCTTGAACCGTCGCATCTGCAAGTATGTACTTCGCCAAGACAAAGACGGTTGGGACCGGGAATGGGTCACCTACGAAGAGACCATTCCTTTGACTGGCGATCAGGCGCTTCTTGACACCAGCGACATCATCCTCACTACGGAAACAGTCGAGCGCGTCATCCAAACGTTTGAGCCTGGCTACTACACCTTAACCGCAAAACTCAACAACGCCGTCACAACCTCCCTCTCATTCTGGCACGACGCCACATGGGTTGGTAAAACGTTGGAGAATCCCTCCAACCTCGTCTTCCAAACAGATAAGAGCCGCTATCTGCCGGGTGAAACCGCACAGCTCACCTTTGAGGCACCTGTGGATGGCCGCGTCATCGTGGTCTGTGGCGATACGGAACTTCAACACGCCTTTACAACCGATGTTACCACAGGTTCCGTCACCTTGCCTGTACCGATCTCTACCGCCACCTTACACGGCAGTTGGACCATCGGTGTCACCTTAATTGCCAACGATCTCAACCAAGAATCGCGCTACTTTGGCGTTGCGGAACTCCCCCTTGACCACGATAGCAAACGTCTCACCCTTGACCTTGATCTACCTCAAGTCGCCACGCCACAGGAGTCCATCACCCTCACCCTCAATGTGACCGACCACACGGGTGCGCCCTGTCGTGGAACGGTTGCGCTCTTTGCTGTGGATGAAGCGGTGCTCAATGTCACAGGCTTTGAAACGCCCGATCCCTTCCCCGTCTTCTTCAACCGTAAGGGCTCAACCTTCACCTTTGGCGACATCTACGGTTCGCTCTTGCCACAACTCCGCCTCATGGCCGATGGACGCATTGGCGGCGACCAACTCAAACGCATCCGCCGTTCCCTCGATGAGTCGATTGATGTGAGCGAAACCACAACCGTCATCACCTTGCCACTTCAAGAAGTTGATGAAACGGGCAAACTGACCGTCCCCCTCCAACTCCCCGACTTCAAGGGAACACTCCGTTTTATGGCCGTGGGTGCCAATGAGCGTTGCATCGGGGCTACGGATTGCGAAATCGTTGTGCGTCCACCCGCAACGCTCACCTCTGCGGGTGTGCGTTACGGTTGCGCAAGTGACCAAGCGGAATTCACCTTCCGTGTCATCAACCACGACCTGCCCGCGGGCCCCTACACCTTAACCGTGGGCGACCAAACGATTACGGGCGAGATTGCAACGGGTGGCACGCGCTATCACACGTTAACGTTGCCCTCAAAGACCTATGACGCAACCTTGCAGATTGGCGACTTTACCACCACAACGACCCACAACGTCACCCTTTTGGAAGAAGTTCCAATCCGTATTGTTACCCTTATCAACGTTCTTACCGATGGCGAAACCTTGCCTGAACAGGCAGAACCCCTCGGTGATCTTGAGAGTGTCCGCCAAATGGCCCTCGCGTGGTTAGCGGATTATCCCTATTGCTGTACCGAACAACTCTCTTCGCGGTTGCTCCCCTACACCACATCAACCATTCCGGAAGAACAAGCTTGCGTACGCGACCTCTTTACCCTTCTCGCCTCACGTCTCACCTCCTTTGGCGCCTTTTCGCTTTGGAGCGATGCCGCTTACATCAGCCCAGAGGCCTCACTCCTTGCGACGCAGGTATTGATTGAAAGTACCAACGCCGGCATCCTTGACAAACGTGATATCCAACCCATCCTCACCTATCTCTATACCTACGCCAACAGTCAAAAGGCGAACGAACGTGACCTCGCAGCGCACGCCACCTTCCTGTTAGGCGAAGTGGGTTTAGGTGAAATCGCTTGCCATGCCGCACGCAACCTCCTCATCACCCGTAAAACCGATACCGCCGCCTTTGTTGCCGCCGCGACATTGGTCTTCAATGGTGCCGCGGATGAAGGTGCGCCCATCATGAAGGCCTACTTAGCCGCCAATCCGATTCCGCCGAAATTCCATAACGTCTACATGGATGAAGCGGCTCGCCAAGGAATGGTTCTTGAGTTGGCCATCCGTGCTGGCGTCTGTAGCGACGATGAGATTAATACGCGTTTAAATTATCTCCTTCGCACCCCATGGGAAATTCCTCAGGCCAACACATGGGTCGCACGAGCACTCAAGAGTTGCAGCCAATTACCCCATTGTGGCCAACTCTACCGTCAGTATGTTCCCACCAAGATTATCCGCGACAACGCCCCCATTAAAGTAAGGAAAACGCTTGTTGACCGCAATGGCACCCCCGTCACGACCTTAAACCACGGTGACCTCGCCTTTGTGGATATTGAGATTCATCTACCACACGCAAGCCATGATTTAATTCTCCGTGATCGCCTCCCTGGCGGGTTGGAATACGAGGACGCGAATCTCGCCACCCGCGAGAGCGCCAAACTCCCCGAATCGCTCACGAAAAACCGCGTCTTCTTACATCGCTTGTCCCAAGAGAACCTTGGCGCGGAACTTCGCTTCTTCGGATACGCTTACGATGACCCTGTCGTTCACCACGTCTATCCCGTTCGTGCCACGGCAAAAGGAACCTTTGCCATTCCTGCGGCCATTGTGGAAGATATGTATGACGCGACCTACACGGGCGGTCACGACCCTATCGAAACCTTGACCATCCAATGAGGCTTTCGCAATTCCGTTTTCAACACCGCTGGCTGTGGCGAACCGTCATGGTCAGCGGTGCGTTGTTGACGCTTGCGCTCATCGCTTGGTTCATCGCCCCGTGGTGTGTTGCAGACCCCTTGCCGCAATTACTCGAACGTGCGCCCGCCACCCTCTATGTTGATGCGGAGGGAAAACCGCTCTACGCCCACTCGGGATACGATGCGCAATGGCGTTTTGATGTTACGCTGGAGGCCATCTCCGCCGATGCCATTCGCGCGACCTTAATTGCGGAAGACGCTGACTTCTACGACCACGCGGGGGTCGACTATGGAGCGCTTGCACGCGCCTTTTGGCAAAATCTCACCTCCTTTCGCATTGTCTCAGGAGCCTCCACCATCAGCATGCAAGTCGCCACGCTCGCCACCGGACGGAAACGTTCGCTCTGGAGTAAATTTCTCCAAGCGGCCCGTGCGCGTAAGATGGAACGCCTCCACAGCAAAACCGAAATCCTCACCGCCTACCTCAACCACGCCCCCTACGGCGGCAAAATTACAGGCCTTGAAGCTGCCGCCCGTTACTACTTTAACACCTCCGCAAGCGAACTCACCTTTGCCGAGACCACCCTCCTCTGCGGCCTTCCCCAACGCCCCAATGCCTTTCGCCTCGATCGCCACTTTGATGCCGCTCGCGAACGCCAACAGCGCCTCCTCAAGATGATGGTTCGCCGCAAGGTCTTGACCGAAGCCGAAGCCCAAGCGCTCTTCAACACCGCAGGCGTTCGTTGCCGAGACTATTCGCAACCCGCGTGGTTCCAACGTATTGCCAAGCCCGATGAAAACCTCCATGCCCTCAAAGCAGGCTACGCCATCCATACCGCTTGGCAAACCCACGCGCTCACCCGTTTACGCCAACAACAAGCACGCCTGCCCTATGTGAACGATGGTGCGTGCATTATCCTGGACCGCCACGCACCCGAAACGCCCATTGTCTACATCGGCACCCTTGACTTTAACCATCCTGACGGAGGCCA
>JAFYMU010000134.1 GCA_017548245.1 Kiritimatiellia bacterium
CCCAGTAGGTGTGCCACATGGTCTCTTCAGTGCCGTCAAAGGCATTCTTGGCCGGGCAGTCATTTGCCCAAGAGCTGGAGGTGACCACGAAGTCGCCCTTGTCGAGTTCGTTGGTGATTTCCGGAATCGGATAGGGGGCGGTCGGCGCAAGCGTTGCGGCGAGGTCGGGGTTCACGTGGACATAGAGGTCGGCCACGTCACGCACCGACTGACGGTGCAACTTCACGTGCAACACACCATAACGATCATTCGCATCGTAGTACCAAGCCTGGCGGGCATTCTTGTAGATGTTGGCATCGGCCACCGCGAGCACTTCTTCCTTGTTGAGGAAGACGTTGATCGGCTTGGTGCGCATGTGGATTTCGAATTCGTAGACGCGCTTTTCGAGCATGCCATCGAACTTGCCCATTGCGGGATTCACCACAATCTGGATGTCGCCCGTGCCTTCGGTTTCAGGACCAAAGCATTCCACGAGCTGCGTAGAGTATTCGCCCTTTTGGTAGGCGCGGGTTTCGCCATCGTCTTCGTAAACCTTGAACGATGCATAGCCCTTCGGATAGACTGCGAAGGTGAGTGGATCGGGAGCCTTTTCGCCCATGCTCAACATTTCAGGGTACATCGGGATGATGCTACCAGCCTTCACGAAGACCGGGATTTTCGTCAAATCAATCGGGTAGGCGGCCAACGTGGTGGGGCCTTCGGTGCGGCGACCATCGTTGAAGTCAATCCACGTGCCTTCGGGGAGGTAGATGTCCTTCTTCCAGCCCTTGTTCAACTTCATCGAGTTGTACACCGGTGCCACGAGAACTTCGTTACCGACCATGAACTGATACTGCGTTTCAGAGGTCCACGTCTTGCGATCGTTGGGATAGTTCCACACCAACGGACGCACGATGGGTTCGCCGCAATCCCAAGCATTACGCATGTAAGCATAGAAGAAGGGCGTCATGCGCATCTTCTGGAGCAACGCCTTGCGGTTCAACGACTTATAGGGTTCTTCGTAGCTCCACGGGCTCTTGTTGATGTGGCTCCAACCATTCATCACGTAGATGGCGGGCGTCCAGCACTTCCACTGGAGGTCGCGCAAATAGGTTTCAGAGCTACCGCCGAAGATGCCGTCCACGTCGGTGGTGGCATAGGCCTGACCGCTCATGGAGGAACAGGTGAGGGTGGGGATGTGGTAACGGATCAAGTCCCAGCTACCATCCTGGTCGCCTGTCCAGCAGATGCCGTAACGCTGCGTGCCAGCCCAACCCTGACAGGTCCACACGAAAGCACGTGCGTCAGAGTTCTTTTCAATGCCTTCCGCTGCGGCGCGGTTGCATTCCAAGCCGTGCTGGTAAGCCGGACCGCACCACGCCACGTCAATCTTCTGAACGCGCGAACCTGCGGTGCCCACTTCCCAGTTGATCAAATCCAATGCGCCTTCCGTCCAGAGACCGGTGCGGAAACCGAGTGCGCGGAGCGTGTCAGCGGTGTAACCGAGCTGCATGTGACCGCAGCCGTAGCCGTCGTTCACCAACATCCAACCGCCGGGCATGCTGTTTTCGCGGTACTTCAAGGCCACCTTCAACGCATCTTCGTGGGTGATTTCCTTGTACGAACCATCTTCCGTCTGAGCTGGATCACGGGTTTCGGGATCGCGCGTCATGTAAGCATCGGCGTCACCGAGTTCCAAGCCCCACATCGGGATGAAGTTCGGGCGGCCCGTGAAGGCGGTGTAGAGGTCAAGCGTACCCTTAAAATCGCCACCGATGAAGTAGAAGGCGTCAAAACGGTTTTCGCGGTGCACCGTCTTCACTTCGGTCGGATTGTCGAAGTTGTAACGACCCACCGAGAAGGTGTGACGCAACACGCCGTAACCGGTGTTGGTCATGTACCACGGCGCGGGGTTCGGGTGGCCACCTTCTTCCCAGTTGCCGTCGGCCACGATATCAATCGCGCGACCCTTGTGGGAGAGGTAACCATTCTGCTGACCGCCACCGTAGAAGAATTCATCTTCGTGGGTCTTCAAGGTCTGCGTCGTGGCCGTGGGGGTCAAATCCAAAGGAGCTGCTTCTTCGAGGATCGTCTTACCGCGCGAATCGGCCACCGAGAGACGGCAGTCTGCCTTGTTGAGCGTCACGGTGATGCACGGGGTCGAGAAGGTGTAGGTGCCTGCTTCACGGTTGTCACGGAAGGTCACGCGGCTCTTGTCTTCGGCGGCGCCTTCGGTCAAGATCTGCGTCTTTTCCGGGTTATTCAAAGGGTCTGCATAGTTCGCCGAAACGTAGGTCTTAACGTTGCCGTCCTTATCCTTCACAGGATTACCACGACGATCGCGGTAGGGTTCAAGCGTCTGCGGGGCGGCGAGCACACGGAAGACATTCGGGGTGTAGAACTGTAAACGCATCGTGATGCCATTTTCCGTAATGACATCAAAGCTCTTCGAGATGCCACTTTGCGGCACCATCTTCACCACCTTGCCGGGCGTCACGGCAAAGGCGCTTGTGGCTGCAAGCAAAGCCATTGCAATCAGGGATTGTTTCATTTCTATTCCTCTCATTAATAAAAATAAAGGTGTGAAATAACTCGCCCCCATTGTACCATAAATGAGGGCAGTATTTGGAGGGCTAAAATGCAGGATGTGAACGGGCGTACCTAAAGTATGCACGTCACGTACTAAGTCATTGAAATAACAGGATTAAAACCCTTTAGGCGTGCGTTCCCACACGTTGGGTCGCCGCCGCCTGCAAGGGTCGCCACCATGCTTCGTTCTCAAGGTACCATTGAAGGGTGCGCCGCAACCCTGTTTCAAAGGTCTCTTGCGGTTGCCAACCGAGTTCGTTCGTGAGCTTGGTGGGGTCGATGGCATAACGCGCATCATGGCCTGGACGATCGGGCACAAAGGTGATCTGCTCGGTATACGAACGCCCATCGGCGCGCGGACGAAGTTCGTCCAATATCGCGCAAATGGCTTGGACAACCTGCAGATTGGTGCGTTCGTTATGGCCCCCAATGTTGTACGTCTCGCCGCAACGCCCCTCGTTCAAGACCAACCATAATGCCCGCGCATGATCTTCAACAAAGAGCCAATCGCGAATGTTATCCCCCTTGCCGTAAATTGGGAGCGGACGCCCCGCAAGCGCATTGAGCGTGACCAAGGGAATTAGTTTTTCGGGAAAATGGTAGGGGCCGTAGTTGTTCGAACAGTTTGTCTTGAGCGTTGGTAATCCGTAAGTGTGAAACCATGCCGACGCCAAATGGTCCGCCGCCGCCTTGGAGGCCGAGTAGGGCGAACGAGGATCGTAGCGTGTGAGTTCGGTAAACAGTCCTTCGGGGCCGAGCGAACCGTACACTTCATCGGTGGAAATGAGTAAAAAACGGAACCCTGCGCGTTCGGCCTCCGGGAGTGTATGCCAATAGGTACGCGCGGTTTCAAGGAGCGTGTAGGTGCCCATCACATTCGTCTGTAGAAAGAGCCCTGGTCCATCGATGGAACGATCGACGTGACTCTCTGCCGCCAAATGCATTACCCCATCGGGACGAAAATCGGCAAAAGCCTTTTGCATCGCCACAGCATCGCAAATATCAGC